>JAPKZY010000007.1 GCA_026393535.1 Actinomycetota bacterium
TTGGGCGTTGTTGGTCTTAACGGCTGTGGCAAGAGCACATTGTTTCGCATTTTGTCTGGCGAACTACGACCTGATGCTGGGGTTGTACGCACTGGTCGTGGCGCACGCATTGGTGTGTTGCCGCAGTTACCCGTATTACCGAATGGAACCGTGCGTGATGCAGTTGGTGGCGGCTGGCAAGGCGAAGCAATGCTGGACAAACTTGGCATGGGCGACATGGTTGAGGCTGACACACGCGAATTATCTGGTGGCCAGTTAAAGCGCGTTGCGTTGGCACGACTTCTTGCTGGTGAATGGGATTGTCTGATTCTTGATGAGCCAACTAACCATTTAGATCTTGATGCAATCGGATTTCTTGAAGAGACACTTGCGCGTTTCCCTGGTGGACTTGCGATTGTTACCCACGACCGACATGTTCTTGACCGGGTTACTAACCGCGTGCTTGAAATTGACCGCGGTCATGCGTACTTGCACATTCCTGCTGGCGAAAACGCCGGATCTGGATATGCAGCGTATTTGGCTGCTCGTGCAGAACGTGAAGAAAACTCTGCGACTGCAGAACAAGTACGTAAGAACGCCGCCAAGAAGGAACTCGCCTGGTTGCGACGTGGTGCACCTGCGCGAACCGCAAAACCGAAAGCACGTATTGCAGCTGCTGAAGCATTGATTGCTAACAAGCCAGATGGCCCGGCACGACAAGGCGAATTGGGATTAGATCTCGGTAGCAAGCGTCTTGGTTCTAAAGGAATCGAGATGCTTGGCGTTGGCTTCACATGGCCAGATGGTCATGAAGTACTTCACGCTTTTGATCATGCACTAGAACCTGGCGATCGTTTAGGAATTGTTGGACCAAACGGCGCAGGCAAGAGCACCTTGCTCGACATGATTGCTGGACGCCTTACAGCGACCGTAGGCACCATAGATATTGGGAAAACCGTGTTGGTGGGTTACTACGACCAGCTGGGTAAAGAACTCGACCTATCAAAGCGCGTGCGTGATGTTGTTGCAGGAGACAAGGGCTCTCCTTCAGTAGAAGACCTGAACTTGATGAAGCGATTCTGGTTTGATGGCGATGCACAGTTCGCGCCGCTAAACACATTGTCTGGTGGCGAACGTCGACGTTTGCAGTTGCTGCTCACACTGATTGAACAACCAAACGTGCTGTTGCTAGACGAACCAACGAACGACCTTGACCTTGATACTTTGCGCGCACTTGAGGATTACCTTGACGATTGGCCAGGCATTGTTGTCGTCGTTAGTCACGACCGCGCATTCATTGACCGCACTGTGGAAGAGATTTTGGCACTCGACGGCGAAGGCGGGGCTGCCTTGGTACCCGGCGGTGTTGCAACATGGCTACAGCAACGTTCTGCACGCGTGTCGACGCCTCGTTCTGCACCAAATCAGCGGTCATCTTCAACTAAACCTGCCAAGCAGAAGTCATCTCGTAGCCCAAGCACGTTGAACAGACTGATTGCCAATGTTGAAAAAGACATGACGAAGCGCACGACTCGACAGACAGCGTTGTATCAAGACATCGCTGATGCAGGTAACGACCACAAGAAACTCGCTGCACTGGGCGAAGAGCTTGCTGCACTGCAAACAGCAATTGAATCGCTTGAAACCCAGTGGTTAGAACTCACCGAAGAACTCGGAAGCTAGCTTCAGTTTTTGTCTTTGTAATACATAGACAAGTGCTCAATGTCTTTCTCGCGACCGGCTGCGATTTTTAGTGCAACCCATTGCTTTTCGGTAATCAAGCGAATCTTCAGTAGCTCCACACTCAGCACCTGAGAATTTGGAGCGAGTTGTGAATATCCAGACGGTGCACCCTCTGGTGAAAAAACGAGATCAAGTAGTCCAAATCTTGTGAGCAAGTGGAGAGTGCTGTATTGACTCCAGTTTTCAAAGAGGTGATGAGGAAACCACGTTCCGCCATCTTCTGCCGTAAACAGGGCCGCTCCTACATTCTCAAAGAATCGAGAAAGCCTCTTGTAGTTTTCCGCTGATCGTTTCGGAGTTATGTCCAGGTCAATCGTCGCCGGAACCGGTAAGCCCAATTGTTGAGCTGCAATTCCACCGATGACGACATATTGAACCTTTTCTTTTTCTAGTTCTACAAACAGTTTCTGAATATTAAGTCTTGGAACCTCGACCATGTGCACTAATTCGCTTTCCTTCGCGAGTTATGTGTGCACGAACCTGAGACCGAGGCAAAATCTTCTCTGCAGACTTACGAGACGCATCATGAGTGTCTGGTTCTGAAAGCCGCATACGTAATTCCATTCCTGTGACTCGAATGAGCCTCGACAGTGTTTCAACCGATGGAGATCTTTTGCCTGATTCATATGCCGAAACTGCGGCCTGGCTTGTCTTTCCTTTTCGGGCTAGTTCAGCTTGGGTGAGACCGGCTTGCATCCGTGCCGTGTGAATCAAATTGCGGGAATACACCTCTTTAGCCATATTTCTATTATACCTGTACAGATATATTAAGTTCGAAGAACTCGGAAGCTAGTTCACAAAAGACGCAAGCTCTACAGCGGTAATCCCTGCAAGGGTTTCACGGCGAATCATTCGGCCATTCACATCGTGGCGCATTGGCACATCTACATGGTGTGGCACCGCGAGCACAATGGCTCCTGCGGCCAAGGCAGAGGCAACACCAGTTGGTGAATCTTCAATTGCTACACACTTCGTAATGTCAACGCCCAAACGTTCAGCAGCCAGCAAGTATGCATCAGGGTGTGGCTTGCCACGTTCAACATCTTCGCCTACCACTGATATGTCGAATGCGCCGTTTGGTAATGCAGTGATTACTTCGTCCGCGAAACGACGCCACGACATGGTGACAAGCGCAGTAGGAATTCCGGCAGTGCGGACATCAGCAAGTAACTCACGTGCACCCGGACGCCACGGCACTTCACGCTTCAGTTCCGAGACCACACTGTCCAACAGCAGCTCAACAATTTCATGTGGGGTCAATCGAACGCCGCCATGCTCAATCATGAAACGACCAGAATCGAGAAGGTCGAAACCAACAACTGATCGTGCGAGGTCATCGCTCCAATAATCGCCGTGTTCTGCCACTACGGCGTGTTCAGCAGCGAACCAATACGGCTCAGTATCAACGATGGTGCCGTCCATATCCCACAACACGGCTTGCAACTGATTCAACTCGG
>JAPKZY010000030.1 GCA_026393535.1 Actinomycetota bacterium
ACAAAACCAGTTTCCGCTAAACAGTCGAGACGAACATGTGGAGTGCGCAATGGAATTGCAACGGACCAGTGTTCTTGTGTTGGCCAGAATGCGGTGCTCATACGTTCATTGTACGGAGTTGTAGGTACTAAATGGAAGGACCAATGTCATGGTTGCATAGTGGTAGTTGCGCCTATCGGCACAAAACCCGTAGCTGGTGGCAATAACAGAACTGTTCCTGCATCAACACGATCAGGATTTTTTATCTTGTTCAATGCGACAAGTGCAGGTGCGCTGATCTTTAGTTTGAAGGCAATGGCATATAACGATTCACCGGGCAGAACTGTGTACTGCAATGGCGGTGCTGTGTTGGCAGGAGAAATACTGGTACTCGTCGTACTTGCCGCAATTGTGTTTGAAGCAGACGATGATCCACTGTCGGTCAATAAGTACGAAAAGAACGCAAGCAGCCCAAAGAGACACGTGCTCCATAACAAATACATAGGGAGTCGAGTGCGAAGAAACATTCTTGCCATGTTATGTCCGTCACACCCACATATGTAGTACGCCCCATAAGAGAAATTGAAGGCTGCTGTTCTAATCTGTATGGTTCATGACTCCTGAGACTCGCACCTACCCCGGCGCTGAACGCCCAGCCCGTTCGTACCGTCACAATGCAGACGGCATTGACATTGCGGTCTATGAATGGGGCGCCGAATCAAACCCACCACTCTTTTTGGTGCACGGCGGATCTGACTTTGCCGGCACATTCGACGTTTTCGCCCCCCTCATCGCTGCAGCCGGGTACCGCGTCGTTGCCTGGGACCACCGCGGTCACGGCGATAGCGAGCATGCCCCTCTCTACGGATGGGATGCAGATATTCGCGACGCATTGTCGGTGATGTCAGCCATCACTAATAACGCTGCACCTGTCATCGCGCATTCAAAAGGTGGCGCACTCATGATGCAGCTTGCCGATTCATGTCCGTATCGCATTTCTGCAATGGTCAATATCGATGGCATGCCAAGCAAGCGTCGTATGCCAGATGTTCCAGATCATGATCAGTCGCGACTACTTGCAGACTCGATTGGATCATGGCTTGATTTCCGTCACGAAGCCGCTGCTTCAGAACGCAAGCCGGGAACATTGGTCGACCTTGCACAACGCAGAGGAAAAATGAATCCTCGCCTTTCTATTGAGTGGCTCGAATATCTCGTCACAATCGGCGCACAACAAGATGCAGATGGTTGGCGTTGGAAACTTGATCCAACGATGCGCTTTGGCGGCTTTGGTCCGTGGCGTCCCGAGTGGGCATCATTACGAATGGCTGCACTCAACATGCCGTTCCTCGGATTGCTCGGAACTATTGATGAACCAATGGGTTGGGGCGCTCGCCCGCGTGATGTGTTGCCATGGATTCCTTCCAGCGGAAGACTCGAAGTTCTTGAAGGCATCGGCCACTTCATTCATGTTGAAGAACCTGAACGAGTCAGCAAATTGGTGTTGGAGTTTTTGTCATGAATACAGTGATGTTGCAACACAACAAAGTCACGCTGGCATTGCATGAAGTTCGTCCCGGAACTGGACGTCCATTGTTGTTTCTACACGGACTCGGCGAGAGCGCAGCCGCAATGTCAACGCTTGCTGTTGATTGGAAGGGCCCAGTGTGGGCACTTGATTTCACTGGCCATGGCGATTCATCTGTCCCCGCAGGTGGCGGTTATTCCTCGGAAATCCTTATGGCAGATGCAGATATTGCCCTGCGACATATTGGTGAATCCACCATCGTTGGCAGAGGCCTAGGCGCGTACATTGCGTTTCTTATTGCAGGCGCGCGACCAACTTTGGTGCGTGGTGCAGTGTTGCTTGATGGACCCGGACTTGCTGGTGGAGCAATTCATGCAACTTCAAATACTGAAATAACATCGGGTGGCGATCGCACCGGAACAACTCCAGACCCATGGGCACTCATTGAGTTGTCACGCGATGCACGTCCACCTACCTACACCACAACATTTGCACGACTTGCTGTGAGTGGTTCAGGAATTGCAGACCCAATCGCAGTTACATGCAAAGTTGCACCGCCGTGGGTGGAAGCAATTCGTGCAGAACCTGGCGTGATGATCGACATCACACTGCAAGACGCTTTAGATATTTACGCTGCTGTTTAAATATCGCGCTGGGTAACAGCGTCAGCAAGTTCAAGCAGGGCTTCGTAGGCATCGCCGTGAATCAATTGCTTATCCAAAGACGCAACAGCTTCGTCACGCAAAGAAACAATCAAGGATTCCATTTCGGCAACCGCGCCAGTTGCAGATACAACTTCTTGAACAGCTGATACGTCTTCACTTGACATTCCAGGTGTTCCGATGGTGTCGAGAATCTTCAGTTGCGATGCTGATGCAAGCGCGTACGCACGGGCCAACATCGGAGTTGGTTTCCCTTCCAGAAAATCCCCACCGACAGATTTGCCTGTGATTGAAGAGTCTCCGAATGCGCCCAACATGTCATCACGCATTTGAAATGCATCGCCGAGTGGCAAGCCATATGCAGAAAACATCGGCATTAGTGCTGATCCGGCATCTGTATTCGCAGCGACGGCGCCAAGGTGCAGGGGGCGTTCGATGGTGTACTTGGCGCTCTTGTAACGGCAAATTCGTTCAGCAATTTCAATGCGGCGTTCGCGACGTGCCGAGCCGAGCGTGTCGAGATATTGACCAATATTCATTTCCATCCGGAGGTCATGCCAGATAGAACGAGCGACCGAAGATATGTTGTCCATCAATTGGTCAGACATGACATACGTGATGTCGCCTATAAGAATCGCTGCACCTTCGCCGAATCGACGCGATTCCCCCGCCAAATGTTCGGCACTGTGCATGTCCGACATGCGTCGATGAGTAGTGGTGTTGCCGCGGCGAGTCTCTGCATCATCAATGACGTCATCGTGGAAGAGGGCGAACACGTGCAACAACTCAATTGCCGCACCAATACGGAATTGTTGGCCGTCTGCTGGGTCACCGCCTGCAGCTACCCAACCCCAATGAGCGAATTGTGGCCGAAGGCGTTTCCCACCACCAAGAACCAACGATTCGATTTCGTCGAAAACTGTTTCAAGATCTTCGTCAATCCGAGTCCATGTGCGTCTTTCATTATCGACAGCAGTTGAGAGGACTTCATTAACGCGCGAAATAATTGCGCTGACTTCTCTCATTCGTCTTCGTCTTCTTCATCGAAGTCTGATTCTTCAAATTCAATGTCTGCGACAAGCGTGTCAACAGTGAGTTGAGCAGCGGTGATTCTTTCGTTGCACCAAGTAATGATTTTTTGATATCGGAAATTGAACGAACAACATTGCCCGACGAATCACGCGTGATGCTCCAACCACGCGCCATGGTAGTGACGGGGTCGAGCAAACGAACTGAGGCCGCGTGCATCATGAGCTTTTGGGTTTGGCGCTCGAGAGCCGTGCGAGGACGAGTGCGCAGGCGTTCTACTGATACGGCAATGCGAGAACGAGCACGTTCAACCGCGGTCTGTGTAAGTGACCGTAACGAACCGGCACTGTATGAAAGTTCCGATAAGAAGCTCTCAACAATGGCAATGACTGATTGTGCGCATGCTGTCGGTGTTTTGTTTGCCGTATGGGCCACGATGTCAGCGATGCTTGTATCAATCTCATGACCAATACCTGTGATGACCTGATGTGAGCATTTCGAAATTGCCAGTGCAATCTGTTCATCGTCAAACGCTGCGAGGTCGCCTTTCGAACCACCACCACGCATCAGCATCACAAGATCAATGTCATCGCGGCGTGAAAGTGAATTGAGTGCCGCCACAATTTGTGACACGGCAGCGTCGCCTTGCACACGCACATCACAAAACGTGATTGCAAACCCAATGCCAGATTCGGTGAGATGCTGTTGCGCATCTGCCCACCCGGCGGCCTGGCTAGAAGAAATGATGCCAAGTCGTAAGGGAACTAATGGCACCGGAATTCGTTTGTTGAGTTTGTCAACACCCTTTTCCATCAACTGACGAAGTAGTTCTTCACGCTTCGCGGCAACATCACCAGCAGAAAATTGCGTATCAACATCTGTTGCTATGAGATTTAATTTTCCGAACGGACCGTAATATTCCACACGACCAAATAGACGAACTTTCAAGCCGTCCTTGAGTTCGATTCCTTGCTGACGCAATTTGGCTTGCACGTTTCGCAATGGGCCAGCGAACAAGTTGATATTCAATTGGGCTTTAACGCCGTCAACATTTTCAATCAATGTGAAATAAGCGTGAGGATTCGGTTTACGAAGACCTTGAATTTCACCTTCCACCCAGACACCTTCATCAAAAGATGCCTTGAGCACATGGTTGAGGACCTCGGTGAATTGTCCGACACTGAACGACGGAACCCCATTGATGAATTCGACCTCGGCTGCCATTGTGTCTACTCTACGGAAGGCGCAGACAGTCCGAAGGAACCACCGGCACGAACTTGTGATGCGTACATGGCATCAAGCGCCATCAGTTCATCATGCGTTCCTTGTTCCATAATGAGACCGTCATCAATGACCACGATTCGGTCTGCGTCACGAATAGTAGATAGTCGGTGGGCAATCACAATGGCAGTTCGGCCATGCAGTGCTGACTCGAGGGCTTCTTGCACCAATGCTTCGTTCTCATTGTCGAGGTGGCTTGTTGCTTCATCCAGAATCATGATGGCTGGGTTCTTCAGCAACATTCGAGCAATAGCTACGCGCTGCTTTTCTCCACCTGACAAGCGGTACCCACGCTCGCCGACCAATGTGGCATACCCATCGGGCAAGCCGGCGATGGTGTCGTGTATGCGTGCCGCAACACACGCTGCTTCAATGTCTGCCTGTGTCGCATCGGGCTTGGCATACCGAAGGTTGTCGCCGATTGATTCATGAAAGAGATGCGGATCTTGAGTAACAACACCAATGGCATCGTGCAGAGAATCGCCCGTGAGGTCGCGCACGTCGATGCCATCAACACGCACAGTGCCTTGCGTGACGTCATACAAACGCGGAACCAGAGTTGCAAGAGTGCTCTTGCCCGAGCCACTGGAACCGACGATGGCAACCGTTTCTCCACTGACAATCTTCAGCGAAAGACCTTTCAACACGTCTACGTCAGGATCGCTACTTTGTGTTCCAGGTGCTTCCAACGAAGCGACAGACGATGCTGATGCTGGCGGGTATCGAAACACCACATTTGTAAATTCAACTTCGCCGCGCGGATCAACAAGATCAACTGCACCAGGACGATCAAAGATTGCCACAGGCGCATCAAGCACTTCGAACACCCGATCAAATGACACAAACGCAGTAATGACTTCGATACGTGCATTCGTTAAACCAGTGAGTGGTTGATAAATACGCTGCACGAACGCCGCCATTGCAACGAGTGTTCCGGCAGATATTCCACCAGACACCACGAGGTGTGCGCCGATGCCATAAATGGCTGCAGCCCCCATTGCACCAACAAGACCTAGTGCAACAAAAAACACGCGACTGTAGAGAGCGGCTTTGATACCCGTATCGCGCACTCCGGCAGCGCGACCTGAGAACGTTGCAACTTCACGCTCGCGACGTCCGAATAACTTCACAACCATTGCGCCAGCAACATTGAAACGCTCGTTCATTTGCGTGTTCATTTCGGCATTGATATCCATTTGCTGACGCGCGATGGAACCTAACTTTTGCCCAACTCGTTTCGCAGGAACAATAAACAACGGCAAAACAATGAGCGACAACAGCGTTAAACGCCACTCAAGCGCAATCATCGCGGTCAAGGTTGTCACCAACACCACGACGTTTGAGACAACGCTTCCCAAGGTATTTGTGACTGCATTTTGTGCACCAACTACGTCGTTGTTTAAGCGACTCGTGAGAGCACCGGTTTGCGTACGAGTAAAGAACGCAATAGGCATCTGTTCAACTTTGTCGAACAGTGCCACCCGCAGGTCATAGATGAGGCCTTCACCAATACGGGAACTTAACCACCGCTGAACTATTGCGAGTCCAGCATCAGCAATTGCTGCGAACACAAGAATGACGGCAAGTGTCGTGATGAGCCCCCGATTCGCTTGGGGAATTGCACGGTCGAGAATTGCTCGGAACAACAACGGCGGGGCAAGGGCCAAGAGCGCTGACACGCAGATAGCGGCGAGAAAGACAATGATGTCTGACCGATAGGGAGCCGCAAAGACCCACACCCGGCGCAATGATGCCCGCTGAACTTTTGCGCCCTTTACCGCAGCACCATCTCCTGGCAACATCATGTGGGGACCCATACGCACCCTATTGAGGCTACGGGCGTTCCTACGCCTAGTGTTCTTACTTGTGATGCGTCGTTGTCTTGCTGTTGGTGCCCTCATTGTGATGGCAAGCGCATGTTCCTCTGGCTCCAGTTCGCCTGACAGCACGTCAGACACGCCCACGCCACCGTCCACTCTCTATGCCCCAGCCGAAGGTGGCACTCTCAAGTGGAAATCCTGTTCGGGAGATTCTCTTGATCCGCTGCAATGTGCTCGTTTGAGCGTGCCGTTTGACTACAACAACCCTTCCAAAGGTTCGTTCTCACTCAAACTGGTCAAACACCCGGCGAATTTTCGTACGCAGCGAGTTGGTTCCATGCTCGTAAACCCTGGTGGGCCTGGATTTGGGGGAACTGATCTTCCTGAAAATGCCGACTCCTATTTCAGCACCGCATTGATTGACGCCTTCGACATCATCGGATGGGACCCACGTGGAACAGGTGAATCCACGCCAGCAGTTGATTGTGTTGACAACTACGACAAATACTTCACGTTGGACCCATCTCCACAGAACGAAGCACAGCATCAGACTCTGGTTGACATCTCGAAAGCGTTCAATGACGAATGCGAAAAGAAGAGCGGTGAAATTCTTCCGTACATCTCCACCAATGCAAGCGCCCGCGACATGGACATGATTCGCGCGGCACTTGGCGAAGAGAAAATTACGTATTTTGGTTTTTCATACGGCAGCGAATTAGGCGCCACATGGGCCACTATGTTCCCAAGCACTGTCCGTGCAGCTGTTCTTGATGGCGCAACTGACCCAACGTCGAACTACATGCAGGGTGGCCTTGACCAAGCCAAAGGATTCGAAACTGAATTCACAAAATTCCTTGCTCAATGTTCCGCAAACAAAAAGTGCCCGTTCTACAACAACGGCGACGCCGAAGGGGCCTTTGACACACTGATCAAGGAACTTGACGTACGCCCACTTGTCGTTTCAAAAAGTCGCGTATCGGTGAACCAAGCAATTGCATATACAGCGGTATCACAAGCAATGTATTCATCGACGATGTGGTCAGAACTTGAGTACGCGCTCGCTAAAGCTCAAAAGGGTGACGGATCCGGACTCCTTTCACTTTTTGATTCGTATTACCAACGCACACCAGATGGAAAATACGGCAACGAATTAGAGGCATTTAACGCAATCATGTGTCTTGATGACCCAGGTCCGAAAACAGTTGAAGAAACTGATTCGTACATACCTAAATTCTTAGAGGTGGCGCCTCGACTTGGCATCAGTTTCACCGGCGGATACAGCTGTGTATTCTGGCCAGCAAAGCCAGACCATCGTATTGAGATCACTGGCAAAGGTGCTGGCCCAATCATTGTTGTGGGTACCACAGGAGATGCCGCTACCCCGCTTGCAAGTTCACGAAAGATGACATCAACCCTTGAAGATGGTCGACTCATCGTTGTAACCGAAGATCGTCACACTGGATACGGTTCTAACGATTGCGTCGGCACGGCTGTTGACAACTACCTCATCACAACGAAAGTTACCTTCGCTGAAAAAGCTTGCTAACGACCCATCGTTAGTTTTGTCGTACTGGAGGAAGGAGGGGGATTTGAACCCCCGGAGAGTTACCCCTCAATGGTTTTCGAAACCATCCCATTCGGCCGCTCTGGCACCCTTCCGCTCCTCAACGATAGCGGTGCGAATAGCCGTGCCCACTGAGGAAACTACGCCACTTGATTTGCTTTATTGGGTTGGAAGATTGATACGGCGGCGGCGGCAACTGCGAAACAAATTGCCACTTTCCAACCATTGCGGAATCCTTCGATTCCTTTCGTTTGTGACTGCACCGTCACCACAAGTGCTACTCCAACAGCTGCACCCACTTGACGGAAGGTGTTGTTAATTGCACTACCCACTGCGAATCGATTTTGAGGCAAACGAAGAACCGTGCACGCAGAGAGCGGCGGGAATGTTGAGCCAAGTCCGATTCCGAGAAAAAACATGATTGGCAAGAATGGAAACCACGGAGTTGGATTCGTATGCAAAAACAACACAGAGGTCATCACGGTGCTTGCCATAATCATTGGTCCTGCGATGAGAAGTCGTCTGTAACCGATAGCTGCCATCTTGCGACCAACAATCATTGACGTGACTGCCACCGTGATTGGTGAAAGCACTGAAAACCAACCGGCCTTTGTGGCACTGAATTGCCAAATGGTTCGCTGAAACAAAACGTTATTTAAAATATTTCCGCTGAATGCAGCGCCATAGAGAAAAGTTGAAATGTTTGCCAAAGTAAATGTGCGTTCTTTGAACAACTCAGCGGGCAGCAACGGATCACTGTGATGAACAGATCTCCACGCAACGATTAACCCGAATGACAAGGCGATTGCAAACAGTGTGAGTACTGATGAGTCGGCCCATCCCATAGTTTCTGAACGCGAGATTCCCCACACCAATGAGCCAACTGCGACAGTGAACACTACTGCAGCCAAAATGTCTGGCCGCGAACCTTTCATTCGTTGTGATTCAGATGTCACCCGCCATGCAAGAACCAAGGTGATGAAACAAATGGGCACGTTGATCCAGAATGCCGAACGCCATCCGAATGAGGAAACAAAGAATGCTCCGAGAGTGGGTCCCGATGCAACTCCAAGTGCACCAATAGAACCGACCCACGCCATTACTTGTCCACGCTTTTCTGCGGGGAATACACCAAGTAACAACCCTGTCGAAGCTGGCACCATCATCGCTCCACCGACTCCTTGCACGGCGCGACCAGCAATGAGAAGTCCCATCGTTGACGCAATTGCGCACAGCAACGAGCCCACCAAGAATAATCCAGTACCGGTTATGAAGAAACGTTTACGACCTGCTTGATCAGCAAGTCGGCCAGACACCACAAGCAGCGAACCAAACAAAATGGAATATGCAGTCACTACCCACGCAATGGTGGATGCCGGATCTTTCGGAAAACTTTTATGAATTTCAAAAAACGCCACGTTGACAATCGAAAGATCCAATGCCGATATGTAGCTCGCTATCGCGCACACGGTAAACGTGGCCCATGGACTAAAAACTTTACGAGTCGGTGTGTCAGTAATTGACATGAATTCCCCCCGAACCATGCACGCTTTCCAGCGGATAACTAACGGTACTACGAGTTCTACGAACGCTTAGAGGCGAAAAACTCTTTCAACAGTGCTGCTGACTCATCAGCAAGCAATCCGTGTTCTACGGGTGGGTTGTGGCCAAGGCGAGGATCACTCATCACGTTGTACAGACTGGCCGTAGCACCGGCTTCAAAATTGGCAGCACCATAGACAAGTCGGCCAATGCGCGATGATTGCGCAGCACCTGCACACATGACACATGGTTCAAGAGTGACAACAAGCGTGCACTCGTCTAAACGCCAACTACCAAGCTGTTGGCTTGCATCGCGCAATGCCAACACTTCTGCATGGGCAGTTGGGTCGTTAGCGAATTCTCGTTCGTTATGACGACGGGCAATAATTTCGCCGTTGTGAAGCACGACAGCACCCACCGGTACGTCGCCGTGCGCGAAGGCAAGGCGCGCTTCATCGAGCGCAACCCGCATGGCTTCGAGGTGAATATTTGACTGATCTGTCATGGCGGAAGGGGTGGGATTCGAACCCACGGAAGCTTTCACTTCACACGCTTTCCAAGCGTGCCGGTTCGGCCGCTCTCGCACCCTTCCAGGTGGTTGTATCGCTACAACTACGGGTGGTCAGGCTAACTGGCTTGTACGCTGGAACCCTCAACGACTTCGGGTTCGCCCGTGGGTGGTGAGGTGGCGGTCGGGTCCTGTGCGACGATCGCCCGTAAACCAGGTCAGGTCCTGACGGAAGCAGCCTCCACGCGGGAACGATCGTGCGCCGCAGATCGCCTGGCCGTCACTTCACTGCCCATGGGTCCGAATCGCTGGGGCTCGAAGGACTCCTAAGAAACTTATCCACACCCTAAGATGATTAGGTGTTGAAAAGCTTCAGTTTCCGTTCCCCTCGCGCCCTCGTTGCCGCCCTCATCGCCACCATGGTGGCAATTGCGCCGTTGCCATTGTCCACAGAATCAGCGAGCGCGGCCACATTCCCAACAACAACCGGGACCTACATCATTGAGAAAATCACATGGTCTTGTGCCTGCACTGTGGATTCAACCAAGCCTCCCGCGCTTTCAAGCTTTGATGTGAAGGTTGATGGAGTTCCAAATCCAGTTACCGCATTTAGCGTAATTGGATCAGCCATTATCGATCTCACGCTCACAACCACTGTGTACAGCGGCTCGGTTATCACTCTCACGTACAACGCACCAGCTATCGACAACACAAACCCAAGTTCTAACTTCGCGCTACAAAAATCAAACGGTGAAGACTACGTCTCCTTCACTTTGACCATTACAAATATGGGGGGCTCACGCCCTGAACCAAATGCTCCGGGAGTTCCCACTGTGGTTGCAGGTGAAGAGAGCGCAACAATCACAGTGACCGCACCAACAAGTGGCAGGACACCGACGTCTTATGAAGTCACTGCCTCGCCCGGTGGAGCTAAATGCACCGTCACCGGTGCATCAGGATCATGCACAATCAATGGCCTTACAGCAGGCACTGCGTACACATTCACAACTGTCGCAAAGAGACTTACATATGACTCTGCTGCAAGCGCTGCATCTGCAGCGACCACAGTCCTCGCAAAGTCTGCGCCGAATACTCCGGGAGTTCCCACGGTTGTCGCTGGTGAAGAAAGTGCAACCATCACAGTGACCGCACCAACAGGTGGCGTTGCACCTACGTCATATGAAGTCACAGCAACACCAGGTGGCGCAAAATGCACAGTCACTGGCGCATCAGGATCTTGCACCATCTCTGGCCTCACAGCTGGCACTGCATACACATTTACAACTATCGCAAAAGTAAGCACCGGGGATTCCAGTGCAAGCACTGCATCAGCTTCGACAACTGTTCTTACCAAAACAACGACAACTACAACAGTTCCAACGTCGACAACAACAACCGTGCCAGTTTCCACTACAACGACAACTGTTCCAGCTGGTTATACGCCATCATGGGATAAAGAACCTCTGACAGATTCCGAAACAGATGCAAACACTGTCGGATACTTTCCTGCGACGTCTCCCGGAGTCATCATCATCACCGATGAGTTTGGTTTCACGCTCGACAAGAAGAACGGCATCAAGCCAAAGATTCGCATGAAGAACTATGCCGGCAAGATCAAAATGTCCATTTCTTCGACCTACAAGGTGGGCGCTAAAACTGTGAAATACAAGTGCGGATTTGCAGCATTCGGTACCGCAAAGAAGATCAAGAATGCCAAGTGGCGTTGGTACACACCAAAGAAGGCATGCATTCTGCCTGCCCCACTTGTCGCTGCGGTTCGTGCGAACACTGCAACACTTTCTGCATCAGGCAAGTGGACACGTCAATGGTTAACAACTTCTAAGAAGGCGCGCCCGGACAAAACCAAAATCAAACCGCGTACTTTGAAGTACACGATGAAAGCGAAACCCGCAGCAGTTAAGTAATTAGCTTCGGCGACCGACCATGGCGCGCTCTGTGCGTTCCACTAAGTCAGTCATGTTCAGCTGTTTAGCAATTGCGCCTAAATCTTTTGTAGGTCCGCGCCATTCCCAGTCGTCAACCAACCCAAGCGGCACATCGTCAGAAACATCTGTGACAACGGTTGCAACTTGTTTAAACAATTCAGCCATGGGGCGTTGGTCACGCAATGTTGCTGCAAGCTTTGCTGCCCCACGCACCACAACACCATCAGTTGTCCATTGCGCTTCACTATCGGGAATGTCACCAATATGTAGGTAACGCGACAACACAGACGTTGCACTTTTTGCTCCCCACCCTGGCAGACCAGGGAAACCATCTGCTGTGTCTCCGACTAGTCCTAGCCAGTCCGCGATGCTTGCAGGACCAACACCAAACTTTTCGATGATTGCAGTCTCGTTCACAATGAGATCATTGCGACGGTCGTACTGCACCACGCGGTTACCAACAACACATTGTCCTAGATCTTTATCAGGCGTGATCATCTGCACCTGATCAACGCGGTCATCTAGTGATGCGATCAACGCACCAGCGGCGAGACCATCGTCTGCTTCGTACTTCACCATTGGCCACACCGGAACACCGAGTGCGCGCAATGCATCTTCCATGAGGGGAATTTGGTCGAGAATTTCGGCTTCCATTCCGTCAGACGTTTTGTAACCCTCATACATCTGGTTACGAAAACTTTCAATTACATGGTCTACGGCGACTGTGACATGCGTTGCGCCGCCAACAAGTAACTGCAACGTTGAGGTCACCACGCCGCGAGTTGCAGCCAATGGGGGCGGACTGCTGTGACGAACGGCCTGACCAAAGTGTTGGCGGTATAACTCGTAGGTTCCGTCGATGAGGTGAACAATCATGGTTCTTCAGTATCGCAGGCTTGGTTGTCGTTGCCGTAAAAACCCAATACCATTGCCGATATGGGAAATGGTTGCGTGCGCAACTATATACCACTGATCCGAAAGGTCCACATATGCCTGCAGTTACCGCCGATACCCTCACGCTTCCTCGTATTGAAGCGCCAACAGTTCTTGCCCAGGATCGTCCACTCATTTCGCTCACCACTGCCCCTAGCGGTTTCGAAGGCGTAGGCTTTCCTGTGCGCCGCGCATTCGCCGGCATTCCGAAAGAAGTACTTGATCCGTTCATCATGATGGACCAAATGGGTTCAGTTGATTACCCACCGTATGAAGCGCGCGGAACTGACTGGCATCCACATCGCGGATTCGAAACTGTTACCTACATCATGGATGGCGCATTCATTCACCAGGACTCACACGGTGGTGGCGGAATCATTAAAGATGGTTCAACACAATGGATGACTGCTGGCGGTGGGATCTTGCATATTGAAACTCCACCAGAACAACTAGTAATTAGTGGAGGCCTCTTTCACGGCTTGCAGTTGTGGGTGAACTTACCTGCAGCACAAAAAATGATTGCGCCTGCGTATCAAAACCTTGATGCAGATCAGGTGAAGTTGTTTACGACTCCTGATGCCGGAACATTGGTGCGACTTATTGCCGGTGACATTGCGGGCATTCAAGGGCCAGGCTCAACGCGCACACCAATTGTTATGGCGCACGCAACAATTCTTCGCGGATCACAAATGGTGCTTCCGTGGAACCCTGCCTTCAACGCACTTGCACACGTTGTAAAAGGTTCAGGTTTTGTCGGCATCGATCATCATTCGTTCATTGTCGGACAAACAGCTGTGTTCGGTACTGGCGATTCCATCACGTTGGCGGCGTCACCACATGAAGCACTTGATGTGATCTTGCTTGGCGGCCAACCAATCGGTGAACCAGTGGAACAATACGGTCCGTTCGTAATGAATACGCGTGCAGAACTGCAGCAAGCTATGGATGATTACCAACGCGGACGTCTAGGCACAGTTCCTTCAGGTGGCGTGCAGCCGTATCGCGGCCCACGCAAGTAACTAACTGACTTGAGTCAGTCCACCATCGACAACGAAAATTTGTCCGGTGACGTACTTGTTACGAACCAATGCAAGAACTGCTTCTGCACAATCGTCTGCCGTAGCTGAGCGCTTTAGTGGTGCCATTGCTGCAACACCTGCATGTTGTGTTGCCCAATCTTTAGTCCATGGTGTTTCCACCAACCCAGGAGCAACTGCATTATGACGCACTGGCCCGTGGCTCTTTGCCATGAGGCGAGTCATTTGGTTTAGTGCTGCCTTTGTCATTGAGTAAGCAATGGAAGAACCCATCGGACGAACACCAGCAACGGAAGTGATGTTGACAACGTTGCCATCTTCAGACTTACGCAAGTGAGGCATAGCCATCTTTGTGAGTTGCCATGTACCAAACACGTTCACTTCAAATGTGCGTTCAAAGATTTCATCTGTCAGTGCTTCAAGATCGCCGTGTGGAACCAATGTGGTCCACCCAGCATTGTTTACCAGAAGGTCTAACTTGCCAAACTTTGCAATGGTGCCATTGATGAGATTCTCGCACTGTGCTTTGTCGCTGATGTCGGCTTGTATATAGATGGCACCGTTCGGAAGTGAAGCAGCCAGTTTCTCCCCTGCCTCAACAGAACTTGCTGAGTTCACCACAACATGCGCGCCTAATTCAGCGAGACGTTGTGCGGTGCGCTCACCAATACCACTTGATGAACCGGTGACTATTGCGACCATTCCTGATAATTCCGACATGTGAAACCCCTTACGTGTGTGAGGTCATCGTAGAACAGCGACGAGTGTTCCGACGATGAGAAAGGGGCCAAACGCGAAATGTGTATTTCTGTTGGCCTTTCGCGTAACCAGCAGAGCCACTGCAAAGAGGCCACCAACAAAGAAAGCTGCGATGAGGCCAACCAATATCGCTTCATACGAGACCCATCCGAGATACAGACCAAGCAGACCGCCAAGCCCGACATCGCCTCCGCCTAAGTCACCGCGAGACAAAACCTCAAGCACTCGCAACATGCACCACATGCCGAACCCGCCAACGAACATGCCAAATACTGAGCCTGTGTTGTCAAAAAATGCGGAAAGAACGAGGAGTGGCATTGCGACCGCAATGGTGCGATACACAATGCGCCGAGGAAGGAGATGGGTGTCGATATCAATTAGCGACAACCACATGCCCGCGCCTACCAACACGCCGAATGTCAAAACTGTCAGGTCATGATCGAAGCGATGCGCAAGCAAGAAATACAGCGCAGTATTTATTGCCACCACAATGGGAGTGACTACTGAGGTGTCAGTGAAGTGTGACTCACCAAATGTTTCGACGGCCACGCGCACACGTGCAATATCGATGCGCGCACGAGTAATTGCTTTGTAACCGCTAGCGGCACCAACAAGAGCAAAAACAATGTCACGCATATGACATGGAACAGTTATTCCTGAACGAGCTCGATCAGAGTGCCGAAGCTGCCCTTGGGGTGAATGAACGCAACAGTTGTGCCGCGACTACCCGGACGAGGTGCTTTATCAATGGGTGTTGCACCAGCAGCAATCATGCTGGCAAGAGCCTCTGCACAATTGTCAACACGGTATCCGATGTGATGAAGACCTTCGCCGCGCTTTTCAATTGCTTTTGCAACCGGTGAATCTGGGTTCGTCGGTGTGAGCAACTGAATGTAGCTTTCAGCAACTTTCAACAACGCTTCTTCAACGCCATCGCTCTCCACGACTTCGCGGTGATCAACAGTTGCACCAAATGCTTCTTGGTAATACTTGATCGCTGCTTCTAAATCGCGAACAGCAATTGCAACGTGGTCAATTTCAGTGAGAATCATTGTGTTTCCTCTGTAGTTTCTATCGACGGAACCAAGTGAGTTTGTCTGCAACTTTTGCACGCAACTCATGATCATCAACGCCAAGGCCTTCTTCCGGGGCCAGGCACAACACGCCAAGTTTTCCTTCGTGCATGTTGTTATGCACTTGGTAGGCAGCTTCACCAGTTTGTTCAAGGGTGAATACTTGAGACATCACAGGATGAATCATTCCCTTTGCAACCAAACGGTTTGCTTCGTAGGCCTCTTTGTAGTTTGCAAAGTGTGAACCAACAAGCTTCTTCAAACGCATCCAGAAGTGACGGTTGTCGAACTCGAGCATGAAGCCACTTGTTGCGGCACATGTAACAACTGTTCCGCCACGCTTCACGACATACATGGAGGCAGCAAATGTGCTGCGACCAGGATGTTCAAACACGATGTCTGGATCTTCGCCAACGAGTGCGCGAATGTCTCCGCCAAGGCGACGCCATTCTTTTTCGTTGTGCGTGCCATCTTCATCCCAGAATTGATAGTTAGCTGCTTTACGGTCAATGACTGCTTCGCAACCCATCTCGCGAAGGATCGCTGCCTTCTCAGGAGATGACACAACACCGACAGGAATTCCGCCGCCGTTCAATACGTACTGCACTGCATAAGAACCGATACCACCAGATGCACCCCAGATAAGAACAACATCGCCTTGTTTCATGTTGGCGCCATTTTTCGAAACGAGCATGCGATAGCTAGTTGAGTTACACAGTGCGTTCACTGCTGACTCTTCCCACGTGAGGTGAGCAGGCTTTGGCATGAGTTGGTTTGCTTTGACAACCGCAACATCTGCGAGTCCACCAAAGTTTGTTTCGTATCCCCAGATGCGCTGGTTCGAACCCATCATTGAATCGCTATGTGATGATGGGTCTTGGTCATCTACGTGGTTGCAATGAACAGTGACCTTGTCGCCAGGGTTCCACAAACGCACTGCACTACCGACGCGCAACACAATGCCTGACGCATCAGAACCGAGTACGTGCTTATCGAGATCGTGGCGCTTTGCCCACTTGCTCTCTTTACCAAGGCGAGCCAATGCACCAAATGTGCTGATGGGCTCAAAAATGCTGCTCCACACTGTGTTGAAGTTGATGGAGGACGCCATGACCGCAATGACCACTTCGTCGGCAGCAAGTTCAGGCATGGGAACTTCGCCAATGTGGATGCTCTTGCGAGGATCCTTTTCATTGCTGGGAACCCCATCCCACATGGTCTGGTCTTCCTTTCGCACATACGCAGCACGGTATGTAGCGGGAAGAGGGAGGGCAGCGATTTCCTCGCCCGTTGCCCCATTGAGAATTGCCTGAAGGATCTTTTCCATCCTTTGACGATAGCGAATTCTGGGGTTTCATCTCCTAGCCTGATTTATCTCGTATCCATGTCGGATACAAGTACATCTGGAGGCACACATGGCCGGTTCATACATCGTCGCAGGAGCACGCACACCCATCGGAAAAATGAGCGGTGCGCTGTCCTCTTTTACTGCTGCCCAACTCGGTGGCTTTGCCATCAAGGCAGCACTCGAGCGCGCAGGCGTAAAGCCAGAAGACGTTGAGCACGTCATCATGGGCCAAGTTCTCACAGCAGGTCAGGGACAAGTTCCTTCACGCCAGGCTGCGTCGTTGGGTGGCATTCCAATGAATGTTCCTTCCATCAACATCAACAAGGTGTGCTTGTCAGGTCTTAACTCCATTTACTTGGCTGACCAGATGATTGCTTCAGGTGAAGCAGACATCGTTATCGCTGGCGGTATGGAAAGCATGACCAATGCTCCGTACCTCGCACAAGGTGCACGTGGTGGTTTCCGCTACGGCAACACTGAACTGCAAGACGCAATCATCCGTGACGGACTCTGGTGTGCATTCGATGCGTGCCTCATGGGCCTTGGTACAGATCGTTACACCGACGGAAAAATCAGTCGTCAAGAACAAGATGATCTTGCAATGAAGAGCAACGTACGCGCAGCTGCAGCAATCGCTGCTGGTCGCCTTGCAGATGAAATTGTTGAAGTCGCAGTTCCTCAGCGCAAGGGTGACCCTGTAATGGTGAAGAACGACGAAGGTGTTCGCGCAGACACCACCATGGACACACTTGGTGGATTGAAGCCAGCATTCGACAAAGACGGAACAATCACCGCTGCAAATGCAAGCCAAATCTCAGACGGTGGTTCAGCCATTGTCATGATGAGCAAGAAAGCTGCTGAAGCTCGCGGCATCAAGCCGCTTGGTGAAGTTGTTTCCTACGGCATGGTTGCTGGACCAGACAACGCATCGCTCTTGCATCAGCCAAGCCGTTCAATCATGAAAGCACTTGATCGTGCCGGCATGAAGATTGGCGATGTCAACTTGTTCGAACTCAACGAAGCATTTGCTGCTGTCGGTATCGCATCAATGCGCGAACTTGGCATCACAGATGAAATCGTGAACGTCAACGGTGGCGCTATTGCATTGGGTCACCCAATCGGTATGAGCGGTAACCGTCTTGCACTCACCATCTTGCACGAACTTCATCGCCGTGGTGGCGGCGTTGGTGCAGCTGCACTCTGTGGTGGTGGCGGACAAGGCGACGCAATCATCGTTCGCACCGTTTAAGAACTACATGCTGCAAGAGCCACTCAATCGCGCAATTCACGTTGCTCGTTGGGTGGCTCTTGCCGTTGTGGTCGGAGTTATCTCCGGCGTACTTTCTGCCGGATTCATTGAGTCATTGACATGGGCTACTAATACCCGCAATGACAACACGTGGCTGCTTTTGTTGTTGCCGCTATCAGGGCTACTCGTTGGTGCTTCGTATCATTATTTGGGTCGCGGACTTGAACGCGGTAGCAACCTACTGATTGATGAAATTCATACACATTCAGAATGGGTGCCTCTTCGCTTAGCTCCACTTGTTTTCATTACAAGCGTTGTGTCGCACCTTGCCGGTGGTTCAACTGGTCGCGAAGGTGCAGCTTTACAAATTGCAGCCGGCGCAACAGACCCCATCAGTAAGCGACTCGGACTAGACCCTGCTGATCGTGCACTTATGCTCATCACCGCAATCGCTGGCGGATTCGGTTCCATTGCCGGTGTGCCTATTGCAGGCGCAGTGTTCGCACTTGAAGTGCAGCGCATTGGGCGCGTGCGATACGAAGCACTTGTGCCGGCACTTGTCGCAAGTTTTGTTGGCAACGCTGTTGTTCGTGGCCTCGGAGTCCACTACACGAAGTACCCGCACATTATTGATGTGAAATGGTCACCAACTATTGCATGGCAAGTGGCACTGTTTGGTTTGTTAGCCGGAATCATTGCGTTGGTATTTGTACGGCTCACGCTGTTCATACGCGGTGCAATGAAGAAATATGTTGCGTGGTCTCCCGCTCGCCCATTGATTGGCGGCGTTCTTCTTGCGATTCTCATCGGCGTGTGTGGGTGGCGCGATTATCAAGGTTTCTCGTTCCCTCTGATGTTGGAGGCAATGAACGGCGCGACAACTGGCCACTTTGAAGTGAAGTTGTTTTTGACCGCACTTACAATCGGTACTGGTTTTGTGGGTGGAGAAGTAATTCCACTGTTGGCAACAGGTGCCATGGCTGGCGCAATGTTCGCAAACCTCATTGGGGCAAACGTTGCAGTGTTTGCAATAGTCGGCTCAGTCGCGGTGTTGGCCGGAGCAGCAAATACGCCTTTGGCATGCACCTTTATTGGAATTGAACTATTCGGTGGAAATGGGGCAATTCTGTTTGCTCTTGCATGTGTTGCTGCATATGCAGCAAGCGGGCATACCGGTATCTACCACGCTCAAAAAATTGTTGCCCACAAATCGGGCGAAGCTATTACTTAGCTTTCGAGTTTTTGGCGATTGCCAAATGCGCGACCCAATGTGACTTCATCGGCAAATTCAATGTCGCCGCCAACAGGTAACCCACTAGCTAAACGAGTCACATTGATACCCAGTGGGTTCAACAATCGCGCCAAATACATTGCTGTTACATCACCTTCAGTGTTGTTGCTGGTGCACACAACTACTTCTTGAATGTTCTCTGGACGAATGCGTGTAAGAAGTTCTCGTACTTTCAAATGCTCTGGGCTTACACCTTGCAATGGGTCAATGAGCCCAAGCAATACGTGATAACGACCACGAAATTCTCCGGTGCGTTCGATTGCAACAACATCGCGTGAGTCTTCAACAACACACACGATTGATGAATCACGTTTAGTGTCTCCACAAATATTGCACAACTCTGCATCTGCCAAGTTGAAGCACAGCCCACAGAAACGTACTCGCTCTTTTGCGTCTACAAGCGCGCGTGCAAGGCGGGTGACATCTTCAACGTCGCCCTTGATGAGATGAAGTGCAAGTCGTTGTGCGCTGCGCGGACCAATGCCGGGCAAGCGACCAAGCTCGTCGATAAGTAATTGAACGGGTGGCGTATAGGGCGAGGCCACTAGTTACTTCTTTCCGCGCGGTGACTTTGCAGCGTCGGGATTTGCTCCGACTGTTTTTTCAACGATGCTTCCACCAGGGAACGTATCGTGCAGAGCGGCAAGTAACGGGTCGACAGCGTCAACAGCAAGCACAGTGTCATTGATGTCAATGGCTGCAAACGGATCATCAGCAACATCATCAACAATGGTGCGCACTTCGGGTTCTGTGAATACTGGGCGAGTCATTCCACCAGGTGCAGTGGGATCTGCTTGAACAAGAGTGACAACAAATGTTGTGCCACACACTTGTTTGATTGCTTCAACAACAGTGGGTAATTGTTCTTGCGCACGCTTCATGGGTGTATTGCTAGGAAGACGCAACATGATTTTCTTGCCGTCAACTGATTGCACAACTGCTGGCTTAAACATTGCTTTAGCCAGACCACGCATGGCATCAGTAATTTGCGGCCACATTTGCGCTGGGTCTGCTGTGCCAACAGAAGCAGGTGCTGGTTCAGCAGGCTTCGCTGGGGTTTCTGCCGCCGCTGGAACAGGAATCTCTTTAGTGACTGCAGCAGGTTCGGCAACAACGGCAATGACCGGAGTTGCATCTGCAACGGGTACTGCAACGGGTGCAGTATTGCCAGCATGTCCACCAATTTTGGCTCGACCAGTTGCAGGGTTGATTGGTGCTTGCGGCAGAGCAGCAGCAACGCCATTTTCACGCAACGTTTTTACTGCTTCTTCTAACTGTGAAATACGCGCAAGAAGATTCTCTGCACTGTCATCAAAGACTGGCGACGCCAACTGCACTACTGCAACTTCAAGCAACAACCGGGCATCAGGTGCGTGTCGCATTTCCACCATGGTGGTGCCAAGCGTTTCCATGATGCGAACGATGCGTTGTACTCCCATGTCTTGTGCGTAACGAGTGAGTTCTGCAATTCGATCAGCAGGTAGTTGCACTAACTCAGGTGACATGATGGCAAGAAAGCAATCACGCATGGTCCGCACAACATCTTGTGCATACGTATGTGGGTCACGGCCCTGTTGCATAGCCCGCGCAACAGCACCTAACGCTGCAGCATGGTCTCGTGCAACTAGTGATTTGATGATGTCTTCGGTGTGCAATGCAACTTCTGGTTCGCCGCCACCAGAGACAATAAGTTCAAGTGCAGACAATGTGTCACGTGCACTTCCACCACCTTGGCGCAACACTAAATCTATTGAGTCATTGTCAACAGTAAGTTGTGCTTCTTTGATGACAAACTTGACATACTTTTTCAGTTCGGCAACAGGCAACAAATGAAATTGCAAGTGCTGCACTCGACTGCGAATTGTCTCAGATACTTTTTGTGGGTCTGTGGTGGCCAACACGAAAACAACTTGGTCGGGTGGTTCTTCCAGAGTTTTCAGGAGAGCGGCTTCGGCCGCACGTGACAGCATGTGCACTTCGTCGAGAATGAAAACACGGTGACGCCCTGGACTCGTTAGCGCAGCAGTTTCAATGATGTCGCGAATTTCTTGAACACCGTTGTTGCTCGCAGCATCGAGCTCAAGCACGTCGTAACTGGTGCCCAGTTCCACTGCCTTGCACGAGTCACATTCGCAGCATGGTTCACCGTCAATAGGGGCGACACAGTTCAAGACCTTTGCCAAAATTCGAGCCGTTGAGGTCTTTCCCGTGCCTCGAGGCCCAGAGAATAAATAGGCCTGGCCCTCGCGGCCATTGATAACGGCATTGCGTAGCGCCATGACCACATGGTCTTGCCCGTAGAGCTCAGAGAACTTCCGCGGGCGGAAACGTCGGTACAGGGACTGGGTGGCCATCGAAACGACCTTACCAATGCGGTGCACCGAGGACCGCTGTGTGAAAAGGTGAAACACTCTGCGGGGGTCATTCTTGGCTACCGTTTGCTCACACCATGCGTCGCCTTCCTCTCCTTTTCATTGCAGTTGTCTCTGCCCTTGCCTTTTCAGCCGGCCCTGCCCACGCGGCTGGCGACAACACCCTTGCTTCATCCAGCCCTACCGCTGGCGAAGTGGTGACTCTTGCCCCCACCCAGTTACAGCTGAAGTTCACGCTGCCCGTTGGTGGAGCCGAAATTGCCTCCCAGATGGGGCTTTCTCTTGCCTGTGAATCCAAACTGACCAATCTCGGACCTCCTCAGCTATCTGCTGATGGCGTGACGATCTCTGCTGCCCTGACCCAGGTGCCTCAAAATGGCTCGTGTGTTGTGAACTGGTCGCTGCCTGACGGCAGCGCCGGGTCATTTAATTTCACTGCTCAAACCCAGGTGACGACAACAGTTCCTGTCACCGTGCCAGGCACGCCCGCCACCACTGTGCCCGTCGATGGGACTGCAATTGAAGTTGTCGCACCTCGACTTGGAGGCCCCATTGGTCTCATGAAGCTCATTGTCTTCTTCGCGGTCTGTGCACTTTTTGGCGGATTGATGTTCATCAAACTCGTCTGGCCAGAAGGCGTCGAATACGGCATCACAGAAAAATATTTCCGCCAAGTCTCGATCATTGCGGGCGTCGCAATTTTTGTACTCATCATTCTCATGACTGCGCGCCAATCAGGCGGCGGAATCGCTTCGTCAATTTCTCCCACCTCGTGGGGCCCACTCTTTGATACCAATGAAGGTCGCGCCGTTTTTGTTCGTCTTCTTGTCGTCGGTGGACTTGGTTATTACTCGTGGATCACAGAACGTGTTCTTGAACCAACGAATGTCGTTCCCACCACAGTTCTGTTAGCGCTCATGATGATGTCGTACGGTTTCGACCGCGCAACAGGACGAGCTGTTGTTTTGGGAATTATTGTTGCAATTCTTCACATGGCATTCATTGCAATGTGGGTCGGCAGTATTGCAATTATTTGGCGAGTCATTCTTCACGGCCCCGGAGATGTAGATCTTGTCGATGCTCTTCGTGGCTGGGCGCGCCTAGCCACGCCATTAACAATTGGCATAGTAGGTACTGGCGTTTTCCAAGTGTGGCGCATTGATGGCATCAGCTTGATTAACAGCGGGCACGGGCGCGTAGTAATTCTCAAAGTACTTTTGGTGAGCGCAATGCTGTTTGTCAGTGCCGCAGTTCGTCAATTCATTTTGCGTGGAATGCAGCGTGCAAAATCTCTCAACGACAAAGTTGTGTACCGACTAAAGCGTCCCGTCGGAATTGAATTGTCACTCAGTATTGTTGTGCTTGCAGCATCTTCATGGTTAATGGCAATGCGTCCGCCATATGTTCTCAACCGCGAAACCGGCCCACGCGTTGACTACGCCATCGTGCAAGACATGACCGCGAAAGACGATTTCCATGTGCGCTTGTCCATCACTCCTGGTGATGTTGGTGCCAACAGAATTCTCATTGAATTATTCGGACCATCACGAATTCAAAATTTCGTCGTCACGATGACTCCAACAAATCCAAACTTCTCTGGCTACACAATCAATGTCCCCATCACTCGTCCGGGTGGTGCACTGATTGCGCAAGATGCCGGACTTCTTCTGCGTGCGCCGGGTGAATGGACTGCAACCGTCACGGGTGTCACCACAATCGGCGACCTGACACCAATGACCACTACATTCACCATCGCCGACGGCACCACCGTGACCACTGTGCCAAAACAGGGCCTGAAGAAGTCGACCACGACTATTGCTGCGGCCACCACAACCAGCACGGTTGCCCCCGCCCCTGTCACCACCACTGCGCCGGCGCCAACCAGCACGCCAACGACCGTTCCCGCCCCCGTGGAGACCACCACCACCGTTCCCGCAGCAGGGTAATTAGCCATCAGATGGGCGATGAGGCCCCATCGGCACTAGCGTTTCGCAGGTGACTGATACCTCTGGCTTTTCGATGCAGGACAAAATTGACGACCTTCGGGACCGTCAGCAGCAGGCGATTAACGCCGGAAGCCCTCGTTCGGTCGAGCGCCACAAGGGCAAGGGCAAATTGCTCGCCCGTGAGCGCATTGACTTTCTCTGCGATCCCGGCTCTTTTCATGAACTTGACATGTTGGCGCGCCATCGCGCACACGCATCTGGTCTTGAAGAGCGTCCATATACAGACGGTGTTATCACCGGATGGGGAACCATCGAAGGTCGCAAAGTATTTCTGTTCAGCCAGGACTTCACAGTCTTTGGTGGGGCACTTGGCGAAGTGTTCGCTGAAAAGATTCACAAGCTCATGGACCTTGCACTCAAAGTTGGTGCACCCGTAATTGGTTTGAACGACGGAGCTGGTGCTCGTATTCAAGAAGGCGTTGTGTCACTCGCCTCATACGGTGGAATTTTTTATCGCAACGTGCAGTCGTCTGGTGTTGTTCCGCAAATTTCTGTCATCCTCGGACCATGCGCCGGTGGTGCTGTGTACTCACCTGCAATGACCGACTTTATTTTCATGGTGCGCGAATCAAGCCACATGTTCATTACTGGTCCTGATGTTGTGAAGACAGTTACCGGTGAAGACGTCACGCTCGAAGAACTTGGTGGCGCAATGAGCCATGCATCAAAGAGTGGTGTTGCAACATTCGTTTCAGCAGATGAGCAAGCATGTCTTGAAGATGTTCGTTTCTTGTTGTCATTCTTGCCACAAAACAATCTCGAATCAGCGCCAACTGTTGAGACATCCGATGATCCGAATCGTTCGTGCCCTATGTTGCGCGACATTCTTCCAGCATCGTCTAACCAGCCATATGACATGAAGAAAGTCATCAAGGAAGTTGTCGATGACGGCGAGTTCTTTGAATACTTCGAACACTGGGCCAAAAGCATCGTGTGTGGTTTCTCTCGTGTCGACGGCATGACCGTTGGTGTTGTTGGTAACCAGCCAATGGCATTTGCTGGTGTTCTTGATATCGAATCAAGTGAAAAAGCCGCACGTTTCGTTCGTACATGCGATGCCTTCAACATTCCACTTCTTACATTCGTTGACGTTCCTGGTTTCTTGCCAGGCGTTAACCAAGAGCATGAAGGCATTATTCGTCACGGCGCAAAGTTGTTGTATGCATTCTGTGAAGCAACAGTGCCACGTATTCAAATCATTACGCGCAAGGCCTACGGCGGCGCGTACGTGGTGATGAACTCAAAGTCAATTGGTGCTGACCTTGCATATGCATGGCCAACAGCAGAACTTGCAGTTATGGGACCACAAGGCGCCGTTGAAATTGTGTACAAACGTGAATTGCAGCAAGCAGCAGACCCTGTTGCTCGCCGCGCAGAACTTGTTGCTGAATACACCGAGAAGTACGCCAACCCATACGCAGCTGCAGAACGCGGTTACGTGGACGACGTTATTGACCCAGCAGATACTCGTATCAAAATCATCGCTGGCTTGCGCATGTTGCAAACCAAGCGTGAAGAGCTTCCATGCCGTAAACACGGCAACATGCCTCTGTAGATCACCATGTCTGAATCATCGACACCCGATTGGGACGCACCAGAAGTAACGATAATCAGTGATATTGCTTATGAACCAAAGGCAGGCTTCTGGCTTCGGTTCGTTGCCAACTTGTGTGACGGCATCATGGTGTCAATCATCAGCATTCCCTTCGCAATTATCTCCGCGTCAACAACCGGGACTGCTGCTGCACTTTCACAGTCATCACAATTCGTTGTCTCATTTTTCGTTTTGGCATATTGGATTGGCACTCAAGGTGGTTCACCACTTCGTCGCAAACTTGGCGTCTTCATTCTTGATCAAGATGATGGTTCGTTCATCGGGCAACGTCGCGCCGTACAACGCATCATGATGAGCTGGGTGTCGGGCATTGTTTTTCTGTTGGGATACCTTGCAATGTTGCGTAGCCCACAAAGCCAAACATGGCATGACCGTGTTGCGCACTCAGTGGTGGTGAAGCGATGACTGTCAACGTCGGCACAATCTCCCCAATTCCTACTGAGGAAGAAGCAGCCGCAATTGCTGCTGCAGTCACCATGATGTGGCCGCAGCCCATGGTTGCTTCTACAGCAGACACAAGTCCCGTTTCAGCATGGCGTTTCAGTGGTCGTTGGTGGGTCACCGATGCAGTGTCCCGCAGAGCTCGTCCCGGAATCCAATAATGACAACCGTCGGCGCAACAGAACTCACAACTGTCGCTGACAACCTTGCGGTGTTTCACCACGGGCAACATGTTGTTCGCCACGAAAATTTGCAACCAGATACTGCATACACCGAACACGGAATTGATTTTCGAACATTGCCACGTCCAGAAGGACAATTACTCAGTGTTCTTGCAACCGTGAATGATGTGCACTTTGGTGAAACTGAATGTGGCCGCATTGATGACAGTCCTCTTGGTCCGATTCAATTTTCACTTCCTGGTGAGCGGCCGTACCCCATCACCATGAATGCGGGAGCAATTGCTGAAATCAAGAAACTGAATCCAAACGCAGTGCTGGTGAAAGGTGATCTCACCGAAGGTGGCACCGACGAACAGTTCGCTTCATTCCGTGAACATTATGAAGGTGCATTCGCAGACAAGCTCTTTGTAGCCAGAGGCAACCATGATGCATATCGCGGTCAGCATGAGTTCACCGGTGATCAATGGATTCAGTTGCCAGGCATTGCCATTGCACTCATCGATACAGCGATTCCACTCGAGACAACTGGGCGCATCGACCCACCACAATTCGAATGGCTCAATGATCAGTTGTCTGCATCCACAACTCCGGTCATCATCATGGGTCATCACCAACAGTGGACAGAAGGAAAGCGAAGCGACACGTACTTTGGTCTTCACCCAGACAGCAGCGAGGCACTCGATGCTCTCGCCGTGCGTCATGCATGTGTTCTTGCTTATACAGCTGGCCACACCCATCGTCATCGTGTTCGCAGCATGCCCCGATCTGGAATACCCACCATTGAAATCGGATGTGTAAAAGATTTCCCTGGCTCATGGGCCGAGTACCGCGTATACGAAGGTGGTGTCATGCAGGTAGTGCACCGCATCTCTTCTCCCGACGCGTTGGCATGGAGCGAACGGTGCCGTCACCTATATGAAGACTTCGGTACTGACTACGAGAGCTACGCAATGGGTACGCTCGAAGACCGATGCCTGATTCTTCCTCTCCGTTAAACAGCACATCCGCATTGGCGGGCATGCGAGTTCTTGACCTCTCAACAGTTCTTGCCGGGCCAAACTGCGCGCGATATCTCGCTGACTTTGGTGCAGACGTCATCAAGATTGAACGCCCGGACGGCGGAGATAGTTTGCGCAACATGGGATGGCGTGACCCTGTAGATGGTGAAGGTTTGTGGTGGCGACTTGTTAATCGTAATAAGCGCACCATTGCGCTGAACCTGAAGGATGACACTGATCGTGAGTTGTTCTTGCGTCTCATTGATGACGCAGATGTTCTCGTTGAAAACTTTCGTCCTGGCGTTCTCGAGAAACTTGGTTTTGCACCCGACGTTCTTCATGCGCGTAATGCCAAGTTGATCATCACTCGTGTCAGCGGTTTCGGACAAGATGGTCCATACGCAAACCGACCAGGTTTTGCATCAATCGCTGAAGCAATGTCTGGGCTTGCATCAATCACTGGCGTTCCAGGCGGTGACCCGATGTTGCCACCGTTCGCACTCACCGATGAAGTCACTGGTCTCGTTGCAGCTTTCGCCACCATGGTTGCTCTGTGGTCTGAACAGGGCCAAGTTGTTGATGTGTCGTTGCTGGAAAGTTTGTTCCAAATACTCGGACCACTGATGACTGTGTGGCTGACACGCGGCGAATTGCAACCACGCATGGGTTCATTGCTTCCGTACACAGTGCCTCGCGGTGTGTACCGCTGTTCCGATGAAAAATTTGTAGGTATCTCAACCTCAAGTGATTCCATTGCAGCTCGCGTTGTACATCTGCTCGGGTTTGATGGCGATGATCGCTTCACAACATTCGCCGGCCGAATTGCGAATCGTGAAATTATTGAAGAAGCGATGGAGTCGTGGTTCGCGCAGCGCACTCAAGCAGAAGCACTAGCAATCTTTCAAGAGATCGAAGCAGCAGCTGGCCCAATTCTTTCCATGGAAGATATTGAAAAAGACCCCCATTACATTGCACGTGAAGCAGTAATCACAGTGGAAGGCACTCCGATGCAGGGTCTCATAGCGAGACTGTCTGCTACTCCTGGTGCCGTGAAATGGCGCGGCCGTGCCACAGATGCCGATGGTGACGCCATTCGTCGCAATGGCTGGAATCAGTAGTCCAACCCGCTACTTTTCCTTTCGTTCACCTAGTGTTCATATGTTCGTTAGGGGAATTAGATGGACACCACCAAGCAGCCGCGCATGTCGCGCGCGTACCAAGTACTCAGCATCACTGCAATTGCAACATTCTTGGTTTCACTCGACACCAGCATTGTTGTTGTTGCTCGTCGAGCGATTGCGGAGGACCTCGGACACCCAACGCTTCTGACATGGGTGTTTTCTGGTTACAACATTGCGTATGCAGCTGGCTTGTTAACTGCTGGTCGATTCGCAGATGTGAATGGCCGTAAGCGTTCGTTCTTACGCGGTCTTGCACTTTTTAGTATCGGCTCGATGCTGTGCGGTTTCGCACCAACTTCCTTATTGCTTGTCCTAGCTCGCCTTGTCCAAGCAATTGGTGGCGCCATGCTCACGCCGGCATCTCTTGCACTAGTTCTTCCCGAGTTTCCTGTTGAGAAGCGCACCGTCGCCATTGGCATCTGGGGCGCAGTTGGTGGGTTAGCTGCAGCAGTTGGCCCATGCATCGGTGGCGTGCTTGTTGACTGGTTGGATTGGCGTTCGCTCTTTTTCATCAACGTGCCTTTCTGCGCCATCACTCTGTACTTGGGTAACAAAATTCTCCATGAGAGCAAAGACCCAACAGCTACAAAGAGCGTCGATCTCGTAGGTACTGCATTCGGATTACCAGGTGTAGCGCTAGTGACGCTTGCTGTTGTACAAAGTGGCGATTGGGGTTACATCGATCAGCGCACTATTGCCGCGATGACAGTTGGTTGCATTCTTCTTGGGTTCTTCGTCAAGCGTTGCAGCACTGTCGAAAATCCACTCCTCGATTTGTCTCTATTCAAGATGCCATTTGTTGTTGCTGCAAACCTCTCCGGTTTCTTTTTCTCCATCGGCTTCCTTGGTATGTGGATGCTACAAATTCAGTGGTTGCAAGTCGTATGGCAATACAGCCCAACAAAATCAGGTCTTGCAACAGCGGCTGGTCCATTAACCGCAGCAATTCTTGCTGCGCCAATGGGACGTCTTGCTGGAAAATGGGGACACGCACGAGTGCTGATGCTCGGTTCAATTCTGCTCACAATTGGCACCATTGGTTTCAGTCTTTTCCTCGGGCCAACACCGCAGTTCCTCACCACGTACTTACCGCTCATGATTATCTGCGGTTCTGGAGTCGGTTGCAGCATGTCCGTGCTGTCTAGTAGTGCCACTGCATTCTTGCCACCTGGAAAGTTTGCAATGGGCTCAGCGCTGAACACCACAGGACGACAGATTGGTTCAGCCCTTGGTGCCGCATTGGCCTTGTCTCTCACTGCACCGACGATTGGCAAACTAATGGCTGGGTACTCAAACAACCCACCGCGTTTGCCATCATCGTCTGATCTGTTGCCATATCTCAATGCATGGCGAGTGATGGGTGCCATTTATCTCTTCGCCGGCATCGTCATGGTTGTTCTATACAAGAAGCCAACAGAGCAACAAATGGCTGAAGCTGGTGCTGTTCAATTCGTGGATTAAGACATCCGCATTTCGCGGCGTGCGTCAACGTGCGTCGCGGAGAAAATTCCGCACGACCAGCATGTAATCATCGAAATTTTCGCGTCGGGTATTGTGCCCTGCGCCATCAATCTGGGTGGTCATAATACGTGGATTCAGCGAACGAACTTCAGCAGCTATTTCTGTAGTGACGATTCCGCCAAATCCTGCTTCGCCATACATCAAGAGCGTCGGTGCAGTGATGAGAGGTATGTAGTTCTGCCACGGTTCTGGATCAAAGAAACTGACTTCAAAATCAACTTCTAACTTCGATGTTGCCCATGCAGGAAATTCATCATCGTGCCAACTAGGTGAACGTTCTTTCCCCAGCTGTGTGATCTGTTCAATCGTCATTGAACGAAATTGCAGCACTTGTTTTCTGAAATCTGTGCGCCACTTTTCCATGGCCACTTCGTCTCGTCGAGCCAGGAGCGGTGGGTCCTCCAAAATTACAGTGGAAACGCGTTCGGGATACATGGCTGCATAACGAGCTGTCGAACGTGCGCCAAGAGAATGACCCATGACAACTGCTGCATTCAGTCCCAACTGTTCAATTGCTTGCGCCAGATCTAACGCCGGATCGTGTTCAATTCCCTCAGTAATGCGTGAGCTGTTTCCATGAGCGCGTGCATCAAGCATGATTACATCGAAATCTTCGGCCAACACCTCTGCGACTCGTGTCCAACACAATCCGTTGTCGGTGAGCCCATGCGACAACACCAATGGTGGCCCACTTGTGTCGGTGCGGTGATATGCAATATGACCACCTGCAATTTCAACTATCCCTGATGACCAATCGTGTTGCTTCATTGTGGGTCGTGTTTCAATTACCAGGCGTACGCTTCAGGCGCTGTACCTATCCGAGGAAAGATCTCGTCAATTGCTGCAAGCGTCTCGTGGCTTAGTTGCATGGTCGGAACATGCAAAACAGAAGCAAGTTGTGTTCTGCTTCCCGGCCCGATGATGTTAGACGTCACCCCACCCTGATGTAACAGCCACGCCAAAGCCACGGCAGTTGCTGTTTCACCGATGGAACTGCACAGGTCCCCAAAACGCGTCAACTGATCTGAACGTGATTGCGCTGCCGACTTAATTGATTTTGATTGGCGGCGTCCAGTCCCGTCATCATCGTTCAACGCCAACAATCCGCCAGACAGCGGACTCCATGTAATGACTCCGAGGCCATACTCCTTACAAGCAGGAATAACTTCAAGTTCGGCGCGGCGTTCAATCAAGTTGTACAAACTTTGTTCTGACACCAAACCTAAACTGTGACGCACCTGCGCCCTTTCATTCATTTGTGCAATCTTCCAACCGGGGAAATTACTAGAGCCAACGTATGTAATTTTTCCTTGGCTAACGAGCTGATCCATTGCTTGCCAAATCTCATCTGCTGGTGCAGTGCGGTCAATATGATGCATTTGGTACAGATCAATATGATCAACATTGAGTCGCTTCAAGCTGGCATCACATGCCATGCGTATATGACGCGCAGAAAGCCCACGATCATTCACGTCATCTGACATGGGTTGATGAACCTTTGTCGCTAAAACAATTTTGTCTCGGTGCTGAGGGTTCTGTGTCAGCCACTTGCCAACAATTGTTTCTGTTGTGCCAACACCCAATTTGCCACCGTATTGATTCGCAGTATCAACAAAATTGATTCCAGCTTCCATTGCATCATCCAGAATCGCAAAAGATTCCTCCTCAGATGTACGTGGGCCAAAATTCATCGTGCCAAGGCACAGTGTGCTGACCTTCAGAGCCGATTTGCCCAATAGGCGATATTCCATGATGTTCCTTCCAGAACCGGATTACGGAGCCCGCATAGTGACGCCGGTACGAATACCTACGCTTGAATCAGCGACACATTCGCGAGCAATCCATTGCGCGCGCTCAGATAATTGTTGATGCGCCTCATACGTAATGGACGGAACAATTGGTTCACGGAACCACGGCGCGTAGAACTCTAGGTTCGGAATGAACCGCATTGAGTCAGAAATATTCGGAGTTCCGCCGTGCCATGCGCGAACATCGCGAATCATGATTGAGCCAGCTGGTGCAGGGCACACCGTGCTTAACCTCATCCACTCTGGTTCGTCGCTGAGACTCGGAATAGGTACACGCGAATGCTGTGTACCAGGAATTTGTCGAGTCGGGCCATTTAGCTTGGTGACATCTTGAGGCAAGAAGTTCACCGCTACATATGGGCACGGCAAGTCACGAATTGTTAATTGCGCACGCGGGTCATGGAAAGAACTGAACGGTGTCAGGCCACCAGGTGCCCAATCGCGAACATCTGAATGCAACGGCTGATATTCAACAGCACCAGGCAGACAAAAGTCTCCACTCGCAGCGCGCAACACGAAATCTGGAGAACCGAAGATGGCACCCACAAGGTCGGTCGCAGCTTGTACTTCCAAGAGCATTTGCCACTCTGGTCGGTGTAGTTGACCGCGTGTCATACTCGACCCGCCAAATGAATACCGATGATTTCCGCGATTACCTTTGCGATCTTCGTCAAGTTCCAGAATCTCAGCGGCTACTTCACAGCATCCCTTCCACAAGAAATCTATTTGTTCGCTGTTCAGCACATTGGCAACAACTACAAAACCGTCACGGTTGAATAATTCGACAGCTTTAGCAACATTTTTCACATCCAGAATGTCGAGACCGTTGATGCCGTTATTTGCCTCTAGATGCGCACGTAATGCAACAGTCGAAGGTTCTGTCTTCCAGTCTTCAGCAGCTGACACACTCATCGCAATTTCCCCCCGGATTATTTGTACCGCTACTATAGCAGTCTACAAATGTTACAGGATGCCGATTGAACAGCTAACACCGGTACCACCAATACCGCAGTAACCATTCGGGTTCTTCCCGAGATACTGCTGGTGATACGGCTCTGCAAAGTAATAGTGAGTCAACGGAGCAATCTCTGTTGTGATCTCACCAAAGCCCGCATCAGTTAACAGCTCTTGATAGGCATCACGTGATTCTTCAGCAGCAATGCGTTGTTCATCGTTCACGTAGTAAATGGCACTGCGATATTGCGTGCCCATGTCATTACCTTGGCGCATGCCTTGCGTTGGATTATGGTTTTCCCAGAACACACGCAGCATGTCCATCATTGACAAGTTCCATGAGTCGTACACAACAGTCAGTACTTCGGTGTGACCAGTAAGACCTGAACACACTTCTTCATACGTTGGGTTCGGTGTGTAACCACCTGCGTATCCAACGCTTGTTGAATGCACGCCGGGCTGCTGCCAGAAAATACGCTCAGCACCCCAGAAGCAACCCATGCCAAGAACAAGTGTCTGCATGTTTTCAGCCCATGGCCCAGTGAGCGACGTGCCCTTTTCGAAATGTGCCTCTGGCACTGGCATCGTTTGATCTGTGCGCCCTGGCAAGGCTTGTGCTGGTGTAATCATCCCTGGAGTCTTTCGTCCGAACATGCCCGTCACGCTACTGAATGAAACCCCGAGTTATGACACTGCACCTTTGCCTGTTCCTGAAGGGCAAGCAGTTCCTCATGTCCTGGGAACACCCGAAGCCCAGCAGTGACAGCAACTTCAAATGCAGCCATATCCCCCGTGGCCAGAGCCCAGGATGCAACTTCCATTGCAGCTGTAACCGCCAAGATCACCAACCGTGTTGTTGTGCCGTCAAGATCTGCCCATGAATACGAAGTGCCAGCAAATGGCACATCACGAACATGAGAAAGAGCTCTAACAATCTCAGAATAATTCTCTGAATCCTTTCGAAAACTCTCCAAGGCGTTTGCCATCAAAACATCGTCCGTAACGACTCGCATACTTAGCGGTATCTCATCAGAATATGTCGTCGGTGCCCAGTCAGATCGTGAGGATCGTTGATCTATTTCTGCAAGACCTCTCCTCATGTCAGACACAATCGTCGAAAAAGTTGAGTCAGCGATATCTAAATCCCACATTGCAGTGCGGGCAGCTGACCGTCGTGATCTATCTCGGTTTAGTGCAAGCCAGGTCAGTAGTTCTAATGCACGACGTTTCCGAAACAGTGCGATCTCTCCGGCCTCATTCTCGACTACTGGATATCCGAAAAGTTTGACAACTAATACCCATTCATCTACAGCCGTATCTTGAGTCACTTGTTCCGACAATTCTCGGTCTACTGCTCTCAAAATCTGAACTACATCTGAATTGCTCACCAGGTCAATCATCTCGGCACTATTTACTTTAAGATTTTGAGCGCACCGTTGAATCTGTTCCATTGTTTGAAGTTCGCACTCCGTCAAGCGGTCTGGTGAAGTCATTTGCTGAATCTGTTCTCTGCGTCGTCGTAAAATATGAGCTAGTGCTCCAGCTGCAACTATTGGCGATAAAACTCCTGTCGCGGGGACGCCTTCAGATTGACCTGCTACTACAGCTGACGAATGAGACGAGGATGGAGCAAACACCAATGACGCACCAATCCAAGTGATCGGCTTGTGAAACATTCGCAGAAGATTTCGAAGTGCTGAGCGTGAGCGACCAACAATTAGTAGCTGAATAATTACAAGGGACGCTGCAAGTACAAGTACATGCAACAAGAGAAGAAGTTCGGACAGATTGATAGTTGCGTCGAGCAAGGTGCCGTTGATGCGGTCTTGACAGACCATAAAAATCATCTGATAGAGCGACCAGATTGGAATTGCAATAAGCCCACAAAAAGTTATGACATACCGGATGCGATTCATTAGCCATCCACCACATCCACAGTTCGAATCACCCGAATCGTGCGGTCTCCGATTCCGATGATGCCAAGTATCCTCATTTGTACTTTTTGAGAAACTTCCACTGTTGCTCTCGCTCCCTGAACATCAAATTTTCCCGTAAGTCCGCGAGCCACCAAATATGCCCGCATCGCTGAGGTGGCTAAGTCTTCGTCAATGCGAGGATGCCCGCTACGAATACCAACGAGTTGTTGTCCCCCCAATCGTGCGGCATTTTGTGCTGTATCCGACATTTCCATGTACGTCGACACAACTCGTCCCCCGTCATAGGCCAAACCTGCCAACGACATAGTTGCCATTACGAGACATACCATCATGGCTGAAAGAGATCCTTGATTCTTTCTGTTCATCATCGGCCTGAGAAATAATCCACTACTTCAGTGGATGTTGCTCGTACGGTTCGTTGAGGCAAGGACAAAAGCCCAAGTCCCGACGTAGAAACAACACACGTGATGGAAGTTGTCACTGTTTGGATGCGTCCGATGTGACCCCTTGTTACTAAAACGTTTGCCCGTTCACATGTAGACGTACTTCCGACAAGGTCGTTATGAGCAGCCGCGACTCCGCGCGAGATCATTGAATTGGAATTCGATTGAGATGCGACTCGTGCACTCACATCAGCTGCCCGGTGTACTCGAAACGACGCATCAGTTAAACGCCCGACATGCACGATGAGGAGAAATAACATCATCAATGCAGGAACCAGAATGAGAGCTTCCACAGTTAGCGAACCACGCGAAGTGTTCCCTTTCATCTGTTTTGCTCCATGAGGAACTGTTCGCGGCTAACAATTGCTGACCTTGTTACCGATGTTGGAAGAAATGGAACTACTGACTGAACCGCCACTTTTACTGTGACGCGGACGGACTTGCTGCCAATTTCTAACGATGGTGCGGAGTACATATGAGAACCCAAGTCAGAGACCACTTGTTCCATTTCATTCAGCGCTCGCACAACGTCATTTCCTTCGCTATTGGAAAATGCAGCAATCTGAGCACCACGAATGGCTGAAGCATTCGCAACATGGGCACCATGGGCTAGCGCGGTTGCGTGAACACCGAGAAAGAAGATCCCGAGAATCGCCGGGACGAGTAGCACCGCTTGGATGCTGGTCTCGCCCCGGTTACGCCTCGCCTCGGAGGGCAGCATCATCCGAGGTTGAGCGAATTTGCCTTGTCGCGCACGCGCGAACTGATGATTCCGCCCACTGTGATGGCGAGGGCAATCAGTGCCGCTGCCATTACGACAGTTGTTGCACTCACTTCTCCTCGTTCAATGTCTCGCTCGTGAGAAGCATCAAACCGAATGCGGTAGTACTGATATAGCTGTCGTGAAATTGACATATTTTCTCTCCTTGTTTTTGAGATCTAAAAAGTGCGCTACAGCGCACCCACGGTTCCGACAAAGGCCGGATATCCGACGAGCAATATGAAGCCGAGAAACAGAAGCACTATTGGCAGACCCATATGTTCAGTGCGTTGCTCAGCTTCATGTTCAATACGTGCCAGGTTTCTGCTGCGCAATGCTGTGGCCTTTGCGGCTAAAGACTGGCGAATACGCGCGCCATGTTCTCCGGCCAATTGCACGCTGTGAGCAACGTCCTCGAGAGATTCAACACCAGTCCGTTCGCCAAGTTCTCTCAGAGAGTCCCAGTAGGACCCACGAGAACTCTGGGCACGCACAAGTGCGAGACGTATCTGTTCAAAGCTAAATCCATCACCAGCACCTGCTGCTGCGAGCATTGCAGTTTCGACTCCGGCACCTCCGGCCAACAGAACATTCACAAGATCCAAATAGACAGCGACTGCAAGGTCCATGTCAGACCGGCGAATTCGGCTCGCAGTGGCGACTTGTTTCACCGGCAGGTGCCACGAAAGAAATGGAACTGCAATGCATAAAAACAGAACGACAATGAGTGGTGGTTCATTCCAAAGAAAAATCCACAGGATGGTTGACAATAGGCCGCACACCGTTGCAAATATGGTCCGCTGGATCGACCGGCGAATGAAATCAACCTCGGTGATTCCCAGCAGTTCCAAATCAGCAACGTCTGGCAGCAGGCCCTTCATGATGTGACCGCCACATTGCGGCCCGACAAGAACCGCGCTGGCGTTCGAATTTGAGCGATTCGTTGCAACCACCAAATAGCGAAACCAAACGACAATGAAATACATGTCGCGACACCAATGCCCTCTGCTGAAGCAAAAGGTGCCAAGTACGGACGATTAAACAAAACGAGGCCTGCGATGAAAGTTCCAACTGTTCCCGTGATGATTCGCACTGCAGAACGTGACCGAGCACGTGAGACCCATATACGTAAATACAGGTGACATTCTGCTCGCGCGCAGTCGCTTAAGTGTCCAAGCAATTGACCCAGGTCCCTTGTCTGATGCTGCGCAGTCGTAATGAGTGCTGCCACCACAAAGTCACAGGTGGGATGCGCCACATCATCTGCAAAACGTCGCAAGCCGTCTTCCAATGATCCATACCGAAGAGATGCAACAAGTCGACGGACGGGAGCAGAGATAGCACGAGGAGAATGAAGTTCTGTTGCAATAATGGCCTGCTCAAGACCTGATGATGCGGAAATTGTGTCTCGCAAGTTCTCGGTCCATGTTGCTACAGCTTCCACTAACGCCCGCTGATCATCTGCTTGGCGCCTTCGAACAGAATGGTCACGCAAGACAACACCCACCGCTGTCACGCCTCCAGATCCACGTACGGCTGTGAGTGCGCCTCCAGCAATAACCAAACCAATAATGATCCAAAGAATTAGCTCCATGACAATTCCCTTGCCCGAGGAAAGCCGTGCCTTTCCAATTGTGTAGCAGTTGGTCCACGCAATGCCACAAATTGTGGCGTACTGCTATTAATTGAATAGATCTCGTTTGAGACAATTGCAGTTCCATCAGCGTCAACTACTTCATGTATCGAAGTTATTCGCCGAACATTGTCTCTGACTTCGACATGAACCACAAAATGAATTGCACTCGCTATGAGAAGGTTGACCGTCTCAGTTGGTACTCCGGTCGAAGCCATAGATACGTATGCCAATAGTTTCGGAAACACTGATCGAGCACTGTCGGCGTGCAAAGTGCACATTGACCCGTTGTTCCCCTGGCTCATCGCAAGCAACATAGGAAATGCTTCCCCACCTCGTACTTCTCCCACGATCACGCGATCTGGATCCATTCGTAAAGCCATCCGAGTTAAATCAGCCATAGTGATTTCACCTTGACCTTCAATATTTGCTGTACGAGCCTGTAAAGCATCATGGTCGGGGTGAGCACTTTGAAAATGCTCAATGCCCAATTCATAAGCATCTTCTATGGTGACGATCCGTTCCAGTGGCCCGATTTCATTGATAAGCGCACGAAGCAAAGTGGTCTTGCCTGACCCAGTTCCACCAGCAACAATTATGTTTTTTCGACTGCGAACAGCTGCAGCAAGGAAACTTCCAACTTCTGGTTCCATCATTTGCCTTTCGACAAGTTGAGGGATTGCTGAAAATTCAAAACGATGTCGCCTAATGACAAGTGTTGGATGAGCCGATATTTCCATAGCTGCGAATAGTCGCGAGCCATCAGGCAACTGCAAATTGAGTTCAGGATGTGCAGGATCAAAACGTTGTTCTCTATGTCCCATTCGTGAAGCTATGCGACGAATGAGATCAATCAATTCAGCATCAGTTTGAACTATCGGCGGATGTTCACGTCGTTCACCATTGCGAGTTTTTACCCACACTGGAAAGTTGCCACGAATGTGAATATCGGAAATATCATCATCCTCGAGAAGTGGTTCCAGTCGACCAAGTCCCAAGACTTGAGCAATTGCTTCGTCGATAACTCGACGATCGTCAGGGTCCGGTATTGCATCAAATCCCCAAGCATCTAGAGGTCTGGCTCGGGCTAGAACGCCTGCGGCAGTTAACCGCGCCATGTGTCGTTCCTCGTCTATTGATGGAGGCAACTGATCCTCGTTGTGACGACGCACTCGATCATCTGCCAACGCAGTTGCAATTGCGCGCGTAACTTCTGGAATTGTTGGAGAAGGGCCACTCATTAGCTATTTCCCTTCACGATTGAAAGGTGGAGTGGTCCGGAAGCGGCAATGGCAGTAGCAAGACTTTCTGGGGCACGGACTGTCACAACAAACTGTGTTCCCATATCAGCGGGCGGCGTCACCGACTGCACAACTATTGTCTCCTTCAGACTGCGAACACTTCCGCTGCCATCGTTGCTAGGAGTAACCACCACACGAACCGTGTCGCCGGCAACTAATGACGGCGGAAAGTTTCCAGGTTCGATTGCAATTGCAACAAAGGCTTCCCCCGCCATCAGCCGAGAATCTTGCACGTCAGCTTTGGGAGAACTTGTCACAGGTTCGCCTCCGTTTGCTGGAGATGAACTTCCACCACTGAGAAACAAAGCCATTGTTATTCCAGCCAGAACAACAACTATGCCAATAAGTACTTCCAGCCGCATGCGTTTCGGCGTACTTTTTTTTGGAGAAGTTGTACCTGGTTGCGTCGTTCGGAGTACTGACAACCGCTCGGCAATGCCTGGGGCTCCAAAATTGCTGGATGCTTCTGACATCTATTTCTCCCTCAAGATATAAACGACAACTGCCGTCGCGAGTGATGTGTGGACGGACAACATACGAAAGGAAAGAAAGATTTACCAGTCAGCTTTCAATGAGCTTGCCGTGACCCCGTCGCAGTGAGGAATTTGGGTTGTTCACACTGGATCCCAATCCAGCGTTGCGTTAGCGGTTTAGAGCTCGCCGCGGTCTAAGCGGGAAAAGATAGATACTGCAGTCGTTTGCAGGTCGTCTCGGTCGGCAAGTTGTTGAGCGGCACGGACTTGACGCGCAACGCGTGGGTTTCGAACGAAGCGGTCTTCATGGCGAAGGAAAAAGTCCCAGTACAGAACAGTGAATGGGCAGGCATCTTCGCCAACACGTTTCTTGCGATCATATGCACAACCTTTGCAATGGTCGCTCATGCGATCTACA
>JAPKZY010000026.1 GCA_026393535.1 Actinomycetota bacterium
GAAGACCTATGCACTAATACTCGGCGAAAATCCGGGCCCAGTAAAATTCGCCCAAGCAATAGAAAGGGGTATCCCTATGTTGGACGTTAATGGGTTTAGTTATCTGTTAACCCACGGGCTTATTGAGGGCACTCTCGATACTCCCTCCAACAAGAAGGGTCCTAAGCAATCGACTGAAGAAATAATTGAAGTATTGACCTGCAAAAGTTGTGGTGAGTCATTCTCTCGAATTCGAGTCAAGGGAAGAAAGCCACACTTCTGTGCGACATGTGAAAATTAATCGCCATTTTCGTTCAGAACTCTTTTGTTCACTTCTAAACCGGCCATAAAAGTTACGAAACGATCATCTAGAAATGTTTCTCTACTGGATCACTTCAGCGGTTTAGAGCTCGCCGCGGTCTAAGCGGGAAAAGATAGATACTGCAGTCGTTTGCAGGTCGTCTCGGTCGGCAAGTTGTTGAGCGGCACGGACTTGACGCGCGACGCGTGGGTTTCGAACGAAGCGGTCTTCATGGCGAAGGAAAAAGTCCCAGTACAGAACAGTGAATGGGCAGGCATCTTCGCCAACACGTTTCTTGCGATCATATGCACAACCTTTGCAATGGTCGCTCATGCGATCTACACCACATCCAACGCGTTAACTGTTGTGGGTTGATGCCAGCAATCAAAGAGAAGTTTCCAAGAATCATTAAGCGTTCGATGTGGTGCGAGTACGAACGTTCATTCACACCTTCAAGAACAGACTTCATGCAAGCCATCGAGGTTTTATCAGGGTTGGTAAACAGTTGCGGTAAATCACGCGTTGCATTGAGCGAATTCATCTCAGCATATTCAGGCATCCACTGCCAGTAACAGTTCCAAATAAATTCACGCCAACCAATGATTTGGCTAATGAATCCTTCAGCACTGCTAATCGGCACTCGTCCTAATTCAAATTCTTTGCTCGCAGCAGCGACTACTTCATCCGGCAACAACAAACCGAGATTGAGATACGGGGAAAGCAGCGAATGCGCCAGATGCCAATTTGATGCGAGCATCGCATCTTCGTGTTCACCAAACATTGGCAAGATGTGTTGCATGAAATAGTTCATGCGTTGCAGAGCACCAGTGCGTGTGGTGGCCCATTGACCTGTTGGCTCTACTCCCCAACTGAATGGTGAAACGTCTTTGAGAACTTCAGCATCAAGTTCGTCAAGTGCAGCCACTTCGGGCTTTGGCCATCGATCTTGATCTTTCTTTGGCGGGCCTGAACGATTTTCTTCATCGAAGTTCCAACGATCTCCAACAGGGTTGTCACCATCCATCAAAACATTCAGTCTTTTGCGTTGGAAGCGATAGAAATCTTCCATCTTCAGAGACTTGCGGCCTTTATGAAAATCCTTAAAGACATCAGGATGACATAGAAACTGATTCGACTGAACAGACTCAATGCCTAGCTTCGAGACAAGTGTGCGGGCAGCAAAACTGTTCGGCTCTGTCGCAATGACTTTTGAAGGTGTGAACTCATCAATGTGCAACTGCACGCCTTGCTCCATTGATTCAGCGAAGCGATAATCAACTTCGAAACCTTCTTCACGTAGTTCGGCTGCGAAGCGCCTCATGGAAGCGATGATGAAGTGCGCACGCTGTACGTGCCACCGACGTGATGCGATTTTGGAATGAGACTCCATCATGAGGATTCGATGAGTGTCCGGCCGTGCTTGACTGAGAGCACCAATTTGTCGATTCAGTTGGTCTCCAAAGACCCAGACCGTGCTTTTATTCACGAACCCATGATATTCGGTGTTCAGCAATAAGCGAATAGTGTTCTGAATATGAGTCGCGAGTCACAGACCAAAAATGGATTTGCCCCACGAATCTGCGTCACGTGTGGCAAGCCCTTTGAGTGGAGGAAGAAATGGGCCCGCGACTGGGAGAAAGTGCTCTATTGCAGCCAACGTTGTAGTAGAAAACTTAAGTGATGAAGCAAAAGATTTTTCCACTTATCGGTGTTGCTGCTCTTGCTCTGTTCACCTCAGTATTTAGCAACCACTCATACTCACGGGCCGCGCCATTACCGACTCCGTTGGCACCAAAAATTACGTCAGTTGAGTCAGTTAAGAAGACCAGCAAAACCTATGACCTGCGAATCAGTGTTTCCGTGAATAAGGGAAGCAGCAAATTGCCGATTATCGCTACCCGCATCACCGCCACAAATAAAAGCTGCAACATAGCTAGTGGCAAACAATCTTGCACGATTACTGGAATGCCGATGAGGACCCAAGTAACCATCCGTGCAATATCACGAAATAAAAATGGAACCGGTATATCTAGTTCTCCAGTCCGTTACACCGTTGGTTCGGCTCGATGGTCAATCGCGCCTTCAACCACGCAGCCAACTAGTACATCTACAACAACTGTTTCCTCAGTCAGGGCATACAGCAAGTTCGTTCCCTCTTCCTATTCAAAAGATACAAGCATCCCACTGGTTGTACTTTTGCATGGTTACGGCGCCACCGGAGCGCAACAAGAGAGTTATATGAAATTTGAGTCTGTTGCAGAAAAGAATAAATTCATATTGGTATATCCAGACGGCACTACTGATTCTGTTGGGAAACGTTTTTGGAATGCTACGGATGCATGTTGCAATTTTTTTTCTGAAGTAGATGACGATGCGTACTTACTCTCAATTCTCAAAGAGGTGGAATCTAATTACTCCATTGACGCTAAACGCATTTATTTTGTCGGTCACTCCAATGGCGGTTTCATGTCATATCGAATGGCATGTAGACACCCTGATCGTATTGCGGCCATCGCCAGTCTTGCTGGCGCGTCCTTTTTTAAGGAAACGGATTGTGGAGCTAAAAGTTCTGTCAGCGTTCTTCAGGTTCATGGAACAAAAGATGAAACGATTCTCTATGAGGGTGGCCAGATTCTTGGTAACTCATACCCAAGTGCGTTTGCTTCTGCAAGTCAATGGGCAACTGTCAATCAATGCACAAAAAATGCCGTCTCCCGATCTACAAAACTTGACCTAGAGGGCAACATCGCAGGAGATGAAACTTCCATAAAAGCCTGGACCAACTGTCAAAACTCTTCAGAGGTAGAGCTATGGACGGTAGAAAACGCCACCCACATTCCTACGCTCTCGTCAACTTTTGCGACCAAAATATGGGAATTTTTTGCGGCACATCCCAAGCCCTAAGCGAATAGATGAACCGTCAAGCCTAAAAACTCCTCACTACACCCCTTTAGTAGAGTTTGAAAGTCCCAGGAGGTCTAGTGGCAGATAGCAAGAGAGAACGTGCACGCCGCGAAACCCGCCGCAGGTTTGAACAATGGGCGCGTAATCCTGAATGCCACTCGAACGTCACTTCAGCTGTTCACAACGTGAAAATTGGCGCTGCTGCCCGGCGTGAGAACCCCAATGCCCCCCGCGATTCCCAATCTATCTTTGCCCTCGAGCGCGGCAATGCCTTTGAAGCAAGCCTCATCAATAATGGAGCACCCATATTGTTGGAAGCTTTGCGTGGGGCCGAAGTGATTTCGCCGACTAGCACGGACTTTGCAGATCACCGCACAACATCTAACGGTGGCCCGGTAGTCGGCCTTGATGCGGCAACTGAAGCCGGTCATGCGTTTCTTCAGTCGCTTGCAGACGGCAACGCTTTCAATGGTGCTGTTTCAAGTCTTACTGTGCGTATTCCGCGTGGTGTCATGTTGCCGGAAGCAACTCTGATTATCGATGTGTTGTCTGTGCAAACAGTTGACGGCAAGCCAGTCATTGCTGTTGGCGAAATTAAAACCTACGCAGACCAAGGTGGTCATACGCACCGCAGTGATCTTGCAACTGCGCGAGCACAAATGGGCTTGTATGTTCACGCATTAGAGATCACGCTGGAAGATCTTGGCCTTGCTGATGCAGTGTCTGTCTCTTTGCAAGGGTTTCTGATACTCACGCACCCCGGTTCTAACCAGCCGAGTGTTCGTAGTGGCGAAGACCTTCGGTATCAGTTAGAACGCGCTCGTCGTGGTTTTGAACTAATGGAAGAATCCGCAATTATGCTTGATGGCGCGTACGGCGATGCCGATGACACAGAAGATGCTGACCTTTTAGAACTTGTGCTGAATGCCCCGACCCATTTTCAAGATTCATGTATCTCGTTTTGTGAACGCGCAGATGCCTGTTACAAGAAAGCTCTTGCGAACAGCGAAGGCGTGGTGCTGGGTGACGACGTTTCACGGTTCCTCAATGGCATTTCTTTGCAACGCGCTGAAGATCTGATGAACGGTCAGAAACCAGCAACTGCTTCAGAAAAAGATCTTCTCGCTCGCCTTCAGTCACAATTGCCGGCGTTGCCATGAGCGCATCGTTAGAAACTGTTCGGCGCTTGAACGCCTGGGCCATTGGTGAACCATTGGCGCGCGGCAATGTCATCAACGTTCATGTGGCAGACGACGAAGATCTCTTTATTGTTTCGTTCTTGCGAATGGGTGGTGAGTCTCGTCCATGGGGAGTTGCCTACGGCACTATCGCCGATGGGCCAACGGTTCTCACCGTCCCAGAAGGTCGTAACCGTCAGTTAGTGGCCGACATGATGGCTGCATTTGCGCCAGCAATTCTTGGCCATTTTCGTCATCCGTCGTATTCCGAAGATGGTCCTGCCGCTTATTCCACACAACCACTTCGCCAGGTGTGGCTACCGGGAACATCACATATTGAAATGTTGCACTTCATCGCGGCTGCATATGCGCGCTCTACGTGGGACAGACCAGACATTGCAGTGTTGAATGCACTCGGCAATCTTGCCAACTGTTTATTCATTGAATCGCAACGACCAGGTCAGCAAACAATCCTCGCTGCAACGGATGCACTACGTAAGAGCTACATATTCCCCGCTACTCCTGTTCGTCAAGCACATCTTGGTTATCTCCTTGGTTGGTTGAACGGCGGAGCTACTCGTGATGCGCGCATGGACGCAGCACATGCTGCAGAGAAACTTTCTGTGTCGACAGTACTTGATCCACACGTTGAGCGCACCGTGCTTCAACCATTGGTCTCTGCATGGGGTGCTGCCCGCAATGAAGGAGACGTCTCTTCCATGACTGAAGCGAGTGATGGCATGCAAGCTTCTCTCGCAGACGAACTCACCATGCGCTGGCATCTTGCGCGCGAAGCCGCTGAAACTGTGCGTAGTGATTCGCGGGCGGTAAATGCAGGTGTTGAGTCACTCCGTGTAGATACTGCAAAAAGTTTTTTTCGGAGTTGGGGTGAAAAAGCGCTAAACGAACTGGCCGAGGTGGATGCGTTCTGGCCAAACGTGTTCACTGACTATGGCGCGCGATCTGCTGGCTTTGCATATCAACTTCGCGCAGCACAAGACCAAAAGGCTCGACACGCTTTGGTTCATGGTGATCAAGAATTACAACGCGAAGAACTTGCATCAGGCCACGGTGTCATCTGCACCATTACTTCTGTCGCCACCGATTCACCGATGTGGAAAGTTGCTTTTTCGTATCCAGACCTTCCCACGTTGAAGCACGGAGACAAACTTGTCATTGCTGGTACGCCACTCATCATTCTTGAAGTGCAAGAGATTGATTTTGATTCTCACACCATGATGTTGAAGCCAATGTGGAAGAACGCAAAGCCAAAGGCCGGCGCGCTTGGCATGGTGCCCACCAGTAAGGAATGGCGCGGAAAAGAACTAGTTCTTATTGACGAAATGCCGTACGGCATTGATGAACGCCGCGCCACTATGACTCACCGCAAGAAGACATCTGGGTCTGACATCACTGACCTCATTGTTGCTCGACCACGCCGCCACGCCGCCATTGACGATGACGGCCCTGTGCTTGCAAGTGGGGATGACCAATGAGCGCCCCTATATATGAGGAACTACAAAAGTTCATTCGGGGTACTGGTCGCATTGCAGTGGTGAAAGCTCCGCCAGGTTCTGGAAAGTCATACAACTTGCTGGAAGCATTGGATTGCGCAATTGCAGATGGCAAGCGCATCGCCATCGCAGCTCAGACCAATAACCAGGTTGATGACCTGTGCGATCGCTTCTGTGCTCGATTTCCTGACGATGAAATAGTTCGCTTTTCAAGCGAGACATACGAGCGTCCGAGCCATCTGTCAGACAATGTGCAAATCGTGTTCAAGAAAGACTTTCTTCCTGTCGGACCATCAATCATCATCGGCACTGTTGCAAAGTTGGGGCTAGTAGAAATTGTTGATGAGTACGACGTTCTCTTTATTGATGAAGCATGGCAAATGACATGGGCCGACTTCTTAACTATGCGCGACGTCTCCGACCGGTATGTGATGATCGGCGACCCTGGTCAGATTCCACCAACTGTCACAATTGCTGTTGACAGATGGGAAGTATCACCTGTTGCTCCGCACATGCCAGCCCCCGAAGTTGCTCTGGAGAACCCGGACCTTCGCGCTGTCACGCAGTTGCTCGAACTTGATACGTGTCGCCGATTGCCAGGCGATGCAGTTGAGTTAGTGAACTACTTCTATGACTTTGAGTTTGCAGCCTTTGCAGAAAAAGGCGAGCGATTCCTTCGCCCCACCAAGAAGACATCTGACTCGCGAATGGACTCAGCAATTCTCACGCTGAATGACCATTCCACCGTTATCTACACCCACCCCACGGGAGCAGATGGTGCACCTATCGAAACCGACACGGAACTAGCGCAAGTTGCCGCGGATTTCGTTTCGCGGCTACTTGCGTTGCAGTGTGAAGTGTCTACTTCCGCTGCTGAAACGAAGGCACCCCGACTTCTCACGGCAGCTGATATCGGCATCGTGTCAACTCATAATCAAATGAACTCAGCAATTGGTTCATGTTTGCCAACCGCACTGAAGGGTGAGCATGGCATTCGTGTCACGACACCAGAACGCTGGCAAGGCCTAGAGCGTGCAGTCATGATTGCAGTACATCCATTGTCCGGTGTGCAAACCCCGAGTGCCTTTGATCTCGAGACAGGCCGCCTGTGTGTCATGGCATCGCGTCATCAGTCAGCGTGCATTTTCATCACTCGCGATCATGTGGGCGATACGCTGAACTCTCACCTTCCGGCCGCTGATCAAGCATTAGGCCGCGGTGACACCATCGGTCGGGGCCATGCCCAACACACGGCCTTTTGGCAGTATCACGAAAAGAGAAACCTCATTGTCTAATTCACAGCTTCGCTCTACAGATAAGGGAGATGCCCGCTTTGTCATTGGTTGTGCTCATCGAGAAGTCAACAATCGCAATCCGGCCATCGACACCTCAAAGCGCCGTGAACCAAGCGACCAGTTACTGCACCTTTTTGAACAAGGTCAAATTTTTGAAACTCAAGTTTTTGCTGAATTAGAGCGCCTGCACAAGGTTTCATCGCTACGCAAACAAGACGACGACGTTGAAGGTGCAACCATTCGTGCGATGGAACGCGGCGATCGCATCATCATTGGTCCAACACTTCCCACCATCAATCACCGTTCGGGTCGCCCTGATATTTTGATTCGCTTCGGCGAAGAAAAAATGCGTCACGGTAAATGGGCATACATCCCTGTTGATGTAAAGAACTCAAAGCCGCTTGAAGGAAACGCCGACGAAAAGTGGTCCGTGTCGCCTCTTGATGCACCGTGGTTAGAAAATCGTAAACGAATCGACATTGGTCTTGGCTCACCAAAGCCTGAACACAGTTTGCAGCTTGCGCACTACTGGATGATGCTGATTGATCTTGATTACGCACCAGACATTGCACCAGTCGGCGGAATCATTGACAAAGACCTCAACCTCACGTGGCGCGGACTTGATGACGGCGAGCAGTCACCGCTAAAGACAATCGAACGTGAATGGAAGAAGCGTTGGAACGCAATTATTGCGATGCGCGATGACCTCGATGCATGCACACGACCTGTGTACCGCCCCGAATGCCGTGACTGCGTATGGCACGACATTTGTGAAACAGAACTTGTGCGAGAGCGTCATGTTTCACTTCTGTCTGGCGTCACCGTTACGCATGTAGGGAAAATGGAAGAGGGTGGCATTACTACTACCCCACAACTTGCTGCACTTGACCCTCGTTCTGCCATTGCAGCTAACAAATGGGGCCTTACGCCAAGTCTTGGCGAATTGTTTGACGTCGCGACCGAAGACCCATCAATTGATTTGTCAATGTTGCCAAAGATGTCATACAAACGTCTCGACAAACTCGAAGCAATCGGTATCGAAACAACTGCTGATCTTTTGTCATATGACCATGCAACACTTGCAGTGCCTACGTACAAACTTCTTGCAGACAACATTGATGCCGCGCGCGTTGACATGCATGCAGGTAAGTACCCGTTCTACCCACGTGGACAAAGTGCCCCTCTCATCCCGCGTGCGGATATCGAAATTGATTTTGATGTTGAGAATGATGATGTTGTGTATCTCTTCGGTGCGTACATCACGCGTAAACAACCAGATGGTTCATACGACAAGGGTGAATACATTTCGTTCCACTTCTTTAATCGTGATGATCCGAAAGAAGAAGGCCGCCAGTTAGCTGCATTCTGGGCATGGCTACATCAGCAATTTGACGATGCTGCAGCTAATGGAAAGACCGCGAACGTTTACTGCTACTCAGGAAAAATTGCAGAACTCCCACGGATGCGTGAAGCATCATTGCGTAATGCTGATGTTCCGGGCGTGCCAACACCAGAAGAAATCAACGAACTGGGCGCAGCTGCTCATTGGGTTGACCTCTACGAAATTTCAAAACCATTGTTGTGGCCAACCCGTCGCACCGGTTTGAAAGATGTCGCAAAGTTGGCTGGCTTCTCTTGGGATGCGTCTGATGCAGGTGGGGGAAACTCCATCGTGTGGTACCAAACAGCATGTGGCCTTGTTCCTGGCGACGTTGCTGGCATGCAACAGAAACTCCTTACCTATAACGAAGATGATGTGAAAGCCACCCTTGCCTTGCGCAACTGGTTAGCTGATGGCGTTGCGGGCAACGGCTGGACTCTCGAGTCCGTCGAAACACTGTCGAACTAATACAAAGGGCGTCATATTCGCCCGTAGTCTTAACTGTATGAATACGGCTCCGGAAATACTTCCTGCCTCAAACGACCCATGCTGGTGTGGCAGTGGACGCAAATACAAGCGTTGTCACAAAGGTACTGAAGGTCGTATCGAGCAAGGCGTGATTAGCCCCATGCGCACCGTGCCAGCCACTATTGCAAAACCGCCGTACGCAGAAACCGGCAGTGTGCCACGCCTTGAAGAAGGTCGCATAAAAACTCCGGTAATTATTGAACGCATGCGTATTGCTGGCGATGCAGCGAAAGAAATTTTGCGTCAGGCCGGAGAATTTGTTCGCCCCGGAATTACAACAGATGCCATCGACGTGTTTGTTCATAACCTCACCATCAAGCTGGGTGGCTACCCAAGCCCGTTGAATTATCACAACTATCCAAAGAGCGTGTGTACCAGTGTCAATGAAGTTATTTGTCACGGTATTCCCGATTCACGTGTTCTTCTTGATGGTGACATCATCAACCTTGATGTCACAATTTTCTTGAACGGTGTTCATGGCGACACCAATGCATCCTTCGCGGTCGGAAAGATCTCTGATGAAGACGAAAAACTTATTCGTGTCACTGAAGAATGCATGTGGTACGGCATTGAAGCCGTGAAACCTGGTGTTGCTCTCAACGAAATTGGTCGTGCAATTGAAGTACACGCCAAAAAACACAAATACGGCGTTGTTCGTGCGTTCATTGGCCATGGCATTGGCGAGAACTTCCACACCGACATTCAGGTCTTGCATTACTTTGACCCACGTAACACCATGATTCTGCGTGAGGGAATGACTTTCACTATTGAGCCGATGATTACGGCTAGTGGAGAATGGCGCCACAAGATGTGGGACGACGATTGGACTGCCGTTACCTCAGATGGCAGCCGTACCGCCCAGTTCGAACACACCATGGTGGTCACAGCTGACGGCGTTGATGTCCTCACAGCTGGTGCCGGTGCAGTATCCCCATCTGCGCCTTGGCGCCGTTAACCCCCAACCTCTAGCGTCTAGTTGTGATCGACACCCCCAATTCCGACCGCTACTTGTCGTTTGACCGCGAAGAGTGGGCCGACCTTCGTGCAGCCACACCGCTAACAATTCGCGAACGTGACCTTGTTGCATTGCGCGGTATTAACGAGCAGATCGATCTTGATGAAGTGGCTGCTGTTTATTTGCCATTGACCCGACTTCTCAACTTGTATGTCAGCGCAACGCAGAACTTGCACAAAGTCTCCGCAACCTTCCTTGGTGCTATGGCTCCAAAAGTTCCGTACGTCATTGGAATCGCTGGCAGTGTTGCTGTCGGTAAGAGCACGTTTGCACGAATCTTGCAGGCCCTTCTTGCGCGCTGGCCAGAGCACCCACGTGTTGACCTCATCACCACTGATGGTTTCTTGTTTCCTAATGCGGTTCTTGAAGATCGCGGAATTATGAACCGTAAAGGTTTCCCCGAGAGCTACGACACAAAGACCTTGTTGACATTCCTTCGTGATTTGAAAAGTGGCGCACTTGATGTGAAAGCTCCCGTTTATAGCCACGTGGTCTACGACATCATTGATGGTGAAACCGTTTCAGTACATCAACCAGACATTCTCATCATTGAGGGACTCAATGTTCTTCAGGTGGGCTCTGAGGCAAATGAATTCGTGTCCGACTACTTTGACTTCTCGATTTACATTGATGCCGATGAACCCGATATTGAACAGTGGTATATCGAACGCTTCCAGAAATTGCGTGAAACAGTTTTCCGTGACCCGGACAGCTTCTTCCAGAACTTTGCTCACTTGACCGATGAAGAAGGCATAAACATTGCCCGCGGTATTTGGCGTGAGATCAACGGCAAAAACTTGGTGGACAATATTGAGCCCACAAAGTCTCGCGCCTCATTGATTGTTGCTAAAGGTGCTGATCACCGCGTCACCAACGTTCATCTCAGGCGCTTGTGAACATTAGCCGACTACTTGCGGTCACGATTCTTTTTGCCTTTGCAGGATGCTC
>JAPKZY010000040.1 GCA_026393535.1 Actinomycetota bacterium
CCCCTTAGTTGTTACCTGAATTCCGTATGTATCTAAGTACAAGCCCAACTTGGCCTTCTTGCCAGTTGCGGCAACTTGTGGGTACCAACGGATAACACCATCTTCACGACTGAATACGCCGTACTTCTGAAAGTTTGGATCTGGAGAGTCTGACTTTTGCTTGTCTATTGCGAGATCAACCAGGTACTCATCGCAGTGGTAGATGCCGAAAGGAATGTGCCAACGATCTGCAGTGGTTGGTGCAATGTCAGTGGCTGATGGCGCCTGACGTGCGTAGGAAATGAGCCCCATGCCAACAATGACGATGATTGCCATGATGGTCGGGAAAAGAGTGCCGCCTTGAAAGCGCACCTTCTTGCCTTTGCCCTTCTGTGCGAGACGGGCGACCTTTTTTGCTGATGAACCACTAGCCACGAAGGATTGAGGCTACCTGCTAGACGCCCAGTGAGGCGATTACATCGAGGTATGAATGGGCAACCCGAGCTGGCGACACATGAGATTCGACCCATAATCGGCCGCGCGCACCCGCTTCTGTGGCCGCTGAGCCCGAATTCACCATTGCACGAAGCGCATCAGTAAAGGCAATCGGATCATCGGGCGCCACCGAGACACCTGCTCCGCTCTCAGCCAATATTCGCGTTACTTCAGTGCCTGCATCGATAGCGGCAACGACGGGCCTACCCGCCGCAAGAATGCTGTACGTCTTTGACGGAACGCTGACTGCGCCAAGCCCTGCCCGCAATGGCACCACGTGCACGTCGGCAGTTGCAAGAACCTCAGACACACGATCTGCCGGTTGATACCCAGAGAATCGAATATTGGAAAGCCCAACTGCATCGCGTTCAAGTTCTGCACGGGCTGCACCATCACCATTGATAACAAACGTCACGTCAGGCATCTGGCGTGCAGCGTGCAACATCATGGTGAGTGACTGTGAGTAGCCAACATTGCCTGCATACATAACAACTGGCTCAGCGCCAATATGTAATTCATCTCGATACGAAGTCATCCTGTCACGCGGCATGATTCGGTCACTGTCTACAAAATTCGGAATCACATGCACCGTGTGCTGATGTTTTGGTGCAATCTTTGCCAACACATTGGCGCGTAAGTCTTCCGACAACACCACCACTGCATCAGATCGGTGATAGCTAACTCTCTCTAACCAACGAGATACGGCAATGATGCGTGCACTAGTGATTGCACCAGTTTCAATTGCTGCATCAGGGAAAACATCTTGAATATTGAACACTGACGGACAGCGCCGAATTCGACTGGCAAGCCAACCTGTCAAGCCAAGCGTGAGCGGTGGCGACATTGATATCACTGCCGCAGGACGGCGATGAATACCACCGACAAAAACTGTGCACACACCAGCGATTGCACTGAACGCACCAAACCCAATTGCGCGTCGCAGCAGATTGGATTTGCTCTTCCCAGGAAATGGGTGAATACGAATAACCGAACCCCATGCAGTTTTTTCACGGCGAACCAATCGACCATTCCAACCATCTTCAATTGCATGGGTTCGGTACCACGGCAAGGATGTCACTACATGCACTCTTTGGCCTTTGGCCACGAACTCCTGCACGATACGAGTAATCACATCGCCCGTTGGTGCGGTATCTGGCGCAAAGTGTGGGCACAGAACAATGATTGGGCGACTCACCTGATGCCTCGCGCCGCTGCAAGCACTAAGTCATATTGCTCTACTAATTCAGTGGCAGATATCTCAGATGTAAAAGCCCTGGCACGATCTTTTCCTGCAGCCACTAGTTCTTCCCGACGAATCTTCACCGCTTCCAATGCGCGCACCCATGCATCATTCTCTAGCGGACATACAAGCCCCGCGTCTCCCACCACTTCTGGCAAGCTGCCCCTGTCACTACACACAACCGGAGTGCCATAACGCATCGCTTCAATTACTGGTGCACCGAACCCTTCGTATTCACTAGGAAACACCATCGCTTCTGCCATTGCTAATAATCCGTTGCGATCAGCGTTTGATACTCGACCCGTCATCACAACACGATCGCCAAGACCCAGCGTGTCAATCAACTCCACCACCCCATCGTGTGCAGAACCTTGTGAACCCATACAGATAAGTCGTAACGCCGGATCTCCCCAACGCCCTTGGCCACCTGCCATTAGGTGCACCAAGAACACATGATTTTTGTGAGGATGAGTAATCGCGGGATACACAAGAACAGGACCGCTACCAAGATCAAACTGTCGGCGCAATGCATCACTACTGGTTGTCTCGCCATCAAAGGCGCTTTCTAAACCGTGACGAACCACACTGATTTTCTTTGGTGCAATGCCGAATGCGCGGACCAACGTGCCAGCAACAAAACGAGACGGCACAGCAATACGAACCGCGCGCTGCAATGACGACGGAACCATTTTGTTGAGATATTTCAATTTAACTGGCGCCACATAATGTGGATAATCAATCCACTGAACGTCATGAACAGTAACCAATGTGTGTTTGTTCCCGAAGCGAGGAATCGAACCGCCACCGTGGTGAACAACTTGGTACTCGCGAGTGCGCCAGGCAAGCCATGTATGTTCAAGAAAAATACGCTCTGCTCGACGCGTGCAAGAACTGGGTGCTTCATACACAGTGAAGGCTGCTGCAATGCGTGGGTGCCTCTCACAAAATCCTCGTGGTGCAAATACATCCACTTGATAGTTGTGCGTAATTAATGCAAGACCATCTAGTTGACGCAACAAGTATTCCTCGCTGCCGCCAACACCAGGCACACACCACAATAAATTCATGGCGGCATAACGCGTAATCATGAACTAACACCAAGAACTTCTCTATAAGCAGTCATGGTCGCTTCGGCCGTTACAGACCATGGCACTTGTGCAGCACGTGCCATGCCGCTCGAGCGAAGTCGATCAACATTTGCCAATGCTTCAGAAATTCCCGATGCAATCGATTCGACACTGAGCGGATCAACAAGCACTGCCGCCCCACCTGCCACTTCTTCTGTGGATGTTCCTCGAGAGGTCACCACAGCCGCACCATGTGCCATGGCTTCGATGACTGGCAATCCGTACCCTTCCAAGATTGATGGGAATGCAAACACTGTGCACGCCTCATACAGAGCATGCAAATTGTGTGCCGGCACAAACCCAGTGAACCGAACGTCATATGCGGTAGACGGCGTGTGGTCTCCCCACCCGGCCATACCAACAACAACTAACGGCGGTGCACCACGAATGGAATCAAGAGCAGCGATCAGTCGCGCCAAATTCTTTCGTGGTTCGAGCGTGCCGACAAACAAAACAAAACGTTCGGGCAGGTCGTATGTTGCACGCACTCGAGCACGATCAGTGTCTGTGATGGCATGCGCCGTCACACCAAGCGGCACTAGACGCAACCGATCAGCATCAATGCCAGCAGTTTGGCAATCATCAAGTGTTGCTTGCGATGAACACAACACCATCGCTGCCTTATCGCGAATGATGTCAAGACTGCGGCGAAATACTTTGTTTCCGCGTGCAGTGAAGAAATCAGGATGGCGCAAAAATGCTAAATCATGAATCGTGACAACCAACGGCAACGACGTTGCTGGCGGAATGATCGTGGTGGAATGCACAAGGTCTGCATTGTCGACCACGGATTCAACTTTTGGCCATCTAAGGCGCAACCAGGATTCAAATAGAAGGGGTCCACCAATGGGCAGTGCGTTAACTGCAATCGGAGGCGCGAACCCGTCCGTTGGCGGGTGACGGTGCCGACCAGCCACCCCAATGACCTCTACATCTGACCTCAGTGCCAGTTCGCGAGCCACTTCCACGGCAGCGATTCCGGTCCCGCCTGGGACTCGGCGCCAGCATTGTTCGAAGGTGTAGGCGATGCGCACCCCTCCATTGTGACCGTTCCAGTCGTACTATGGCATCCATGTCGGAATTTTGGTCGAATCGCAGCGTGGTGGTCACGGGGGGCAATGGCTTTCTCGGACGGGTCGTGGTGGCCCGATTGGCTGATCTGGGCGCCCGCGTTGTTGCTCCGACCCATGATGAATATGACCTCACGATCCCTGGTGCAGCTGATGCAATGTTGGCCGCCTACTCACCCACTCATGTCATTCATTTGGCTGCCCGCGTTGGAGGCATCGGCTACAACCAAGTTGCGCCAGCACCTTTGTACCTCGACAACCTCATGATGGGAACTCACATCATTGAAGCAACCAGAGCCGCTGGAACAGAAAAAACAATCTTGCTCGGCACTGTCTGCTCGTACCCCAAACTCACTCCTGTTCCCTTCAAAGAAGAATCACTGTGGGACGGTTATCCGGAAGAGACCAATGCGCCATACGGAATTGCCAAGAAAGCTCACCTTATTCACGCACAAGTTAACGCGATTCAATACGGTCAAAAGTTTGCGTATCTCATCCCGACAAATCTCTATGGGCCTGGCGACAAATTTCACGAGTCGGTATCCCACGTCATTCCGGCCCTTATCAAGAAATGCATTGAAGCAAAAGAAACTGGAGCAGACCACATAGATGTGTGGGGCACAGGTTCTGCAAGCCGTGAATATCTATACGTCGAAGATGCAGCTGCAGCCATTGTGCGTGCCGCAGAATCTCACGAAGGAACAGAGCCCATCAACCTTGGGTCGGATAGCGAAATCACTATCCGCGAAACGGCAGAAACAATTGCTTCGGTTGTTGGATACACCGGCACTCTTCAGTGGGACGCCACAAAGCCAGACGGCCAACCACGTCGTCGTATCGACGCCACACGGGCAGAACAATTGCTCGGCTGGAAAGCTGCCATGAATTTTCGAGACGGTCTAACCACAACAGTTGATTGGTATCTCGCCAACCGAGCGGCAGCTGAGGCTGCACCGCGCTGATGTCGTTCCCCCCACCGATTCTCGAATACTGCACCAGACACCCCGATACGGCAACGGGCCGTCACTGCACGCGCTGCGGTCGCCCAGCTTGCAACCAATGCCTCACGCAAGTAGCCGTTGGCTCGCACTGTGTTGACTGCATCAAGAGCGCACGTCCAGCAACTCGCGAGCGCATCCGCTTCTGGAACGCAGCACAACCGCTGCTAGTTACTCGAGGCATTATCGCAGTGAACGCATTCCTTTTTCTCTGGGTCACTGCGGGATCCACTGTTCTTACCACGGGCGGTGCAATCAACAACCGCGAACTTGATATGGCGTTGTCCCAATATTTCATCGACAATGGCGAGTGGTACCGACTGATTTCTTCAGGCTTTCTGCACTACGGATTAATCCATGTTGGTATGAACATGTTCTTGTTATGGCAACTTGGTCAGCTACTTGAGCCAGCACTAAATCGTGGACGCTTTACCCTGCTGTATTTCGCAGCAATGTTCGGAGGTTCTGCTGGTGCGCTCGCACTCAGCCCGAATGCTCTAACCGGTGGCGCATCAGGCGCGGTGTTCGGCCTCATGGCCGCAGCTGCTGTGGGTTTGCACCAGCGCGGCGTCAACCCAATGAAAACCGGAATCGGCGCAACGCTGATTTTGAACTTGCTCATTACGTTCACGATTCCAGGAATTTCAGTCGGTGGCCATGTAGGTGGAGCACTCATGGGTGCCGCTGTCGGATACGCAATGCTCGAGCCTCGATGGAACCGCACCGCTTCATGGGTCGCATGGGTTGCACCCGTTGCCGGCATGGCAGCTTCAGTATTTTTCATTGCTGTCTTTTTGTAGCGACACACCCGCCACATAACGTGCGCATCACATTCCCCTGTGATCCACCATCTCAACGGGAGACTCCATGCTCAACGCATCACTTGTCGACATTCCACGTCCTTTTATTGACTCCATCTCATCCCTCGTCGAATCACTCGGCGTTGCCTGTTTGGCACTAGAACACCCGCTGCGCGCCAACACGTACGCTCTTATCACTGATCAGCAACGCCGAGGTCTCGGACTCATTCGTGATTGCCCCATTAACGAAAACACCATTCACAACATTGTTGGTCAATGTTCTCGCATACCGAATGCGCACTCAATTGTTCTCGTGTCGGTGCGGACTACATCGCCCATTCACTACGGAGATGTCGAAATGCTTCACCATTGTGCAATGGTCACCAATAACGCCGGACTCCAACTGCTCGACTGGGTCATTATTGGTCGTGGTGGGCTCTATTGTCCACGATCTATTGTGGGCATGCCAGACCCGTGGTCAACTGCATCAGCATTTTTGTAAGCACGACGCTGCGCGGCAGACATTCGTAAGCCCGACGAAATCAAATGACTCACCAGTTCTCTGCTGCTCACCACTTGTGCGCCACGGTCAATTGCGATGGTACGAATATGTGCCGGTAAGTCGTAATGGTCACCATGAAATGCGCGTGCTGGAATTTCTAGCGTGACAGCAAAGAGATGTAGCTCTTCAAATGAATGGTTACTCACCATGTGGCACCACTGATGATCTTTAAACCACCATCTGCTCTCATCAACAAAGATGGTCATGCGTTATGAGCAGCAGCCCCCGCCACAACAGCCACCACCAGATGGTGCTGCTGGCATTGACTGCGCTGAACCGCCACCAACGGATGCAAATACGCTCAACATACGAACTGCATTGTCATGGCCTTGCGGGCATGTGGCTGGCGCATTGGCCTCTGCCATGGGGCGACGTTCATCGAAGGTGGAATCACATGTGCGGCAACGAAACTCATACAAAGGCATGACCTAAGTGTACGGCACCTCATTCACCTGATTGACTGTTGGACATGGCAACCCCACTCAAAACTCGCCCCGTCGAGTCGCGACCAGAGACAGAGATGGTTCCCGAGACTGGCGAACCAATTGTTGCTCACATTGTGAAGACCGAACCTGGTGAAAATGCTGCTGCGAAAGTGCTGGAAGCGCGCATCAACGGAACGCCTATCGAAGCATTGTGTGGGCATGTCTGGGTGCCGTCTCGTGATCCGAAGCAAGTGCCGATGTGTCAGAAGTGCAAAGACATCTATGAGACATATCGCATGTTCAATGATGGTCTTGGCGAAACACCAAACGAATAGTTCGCCTAGCGAAAATCGCGACTCGGAATGGTGGCCGGCGCAAACAATGGCAGTAACTGTTCAGCAACGATATTGATAACACCCGTTGCTGATTCCACCCTGCCTCGTACTAATAATGCAGACGCATCACGCGCGACATTGCGGTACCGCGCCCAACAACCTTTTGAACACACCACGTTGATCAGGCCTGTCTCGTCTTCCAAACTGATGAACGTAGTACCGCGCGCGCTTGCAGGTCGTTGGCGATGAGTGACAATGCCAGCCACCATCACGCGATCTTTGTGTGGCACTGATGGCAATTCATCTGCGGTAACCACTCCCTTTGCTGCAAGTTGTTCGCGTAAGAAAATAGTGGGGTGACCATCAGGTGAAATACCCGTGGCCCACAAATCTGCAATGGCTTCTTCCACTGGTTCCATGCCAGGCAAAGTGGGTCGCGAATTGAGGCCCAAGATTCCCTGCAAGTGAGCAACATCACCATGGCCATGAGCACCTGCTTCCCACAAGGCGTGCCTGCGGTCATCGCCGAAACTGTCAGTGAATGCTCCCGCCGTAGCGAGAGCCTCTACTTGTTTGCGAGACAATGCTGGAACACGTGCGACCAGTTCTTCAATTGATGAATATGGGCGATGTACTGCAATCTCGCGGGCAAGTTCAGACCCAACACCGCGCACAGAGCCGACACCAAGCCGTACCGCGAACCCTGTTTCTGAATCACTACACACTTCAAGCGTTGCTTCATGACCCGATGCATTGATGTCAGGAGTACGCACCACCACGCCATGACGTCGCGCGTCACGCACCAATGTGTGTGGCGACCAAAAGCCCATTGGTTGTGCATTCAATAGCGCAGCACAAAACACAGCCGGTTCATGCAGTTTTATATACGACGACGAATACACCAGATACGCAAAACTCACCGAGTGACTTTCGGGAAACCCATAGTTCGCAAACGCCGCCATCTTCACAAAGATCTCATCGGCAATTGCATCAGTAATGCCCCGTTCCGCCATTCCTTGATACAGCCGCGCCTTCAACCGTTCCATGCGGGCCTGTGATCTCTTAGACCCCATGGCTTGTCGCAGTTGATCAGCTTCGCTTGCTGTAAAGCCTGCGACATCAATTGCCATCTGCATCAGCTGCTCTTGAAACAGCGGAATACCCAATGTCTTGCCGAGAGAATTCTCTAACAACGGATGCAAATACGTAATGGGTTCAAGACCGTTACGCCTGCGAATGTACGGATGGACCGACCCACCTTGAATAGGTCCGGGGCGAATGAGTGCAATTTCCACAACCAAGTCATAAAAGCGACGCGGCTTCAACCGTGGCAATGTTGACATCTGTGCGCGCGACTCAACTTGGAACACGCCCACCGTGTCTGCACGACACAACATGGAATACACATCGTCTTCTTGCGGAATGGTGGCAAGGTCAAGTTCATACCCACGATGTTCTGAGATAAGTGACACTGCGTTCGACAATGCAGACAACATGCCAAGGCCCAATAGGTCAAACTTCACTAACCCTGCAGCAGCACAATCATCTTTATCCCACTGCAACACACTGCGATTAGCCATGCGACCCCACTCAACTGGACACACTTCAATAATGGGCCTATCGCACATCACCATTCCGCCTGAATGAATACCCAAGTGTCGTGGCATATGTTCCACTTCGGCAGCCATCTCTAACACCAAGTCAGGAATGTCATGGTCACGTTGTGTGGCAGTGATAGCAACAGTGCCCCACGCATCAACCTGTTTGCTCCATGAATCTTGCTGATCAGGTCTGTGCCCTAATGCGCGTGCCATATCGCGTACTGCAGAACGCGACCTGTATGTAATGACATTTGCTACTTGTGCTGCATGGTGACGACCATGTCGGGCATAGACGTACTGAATAACTTCTTCTCGCCTACCGCTTTCAATGTCGATATCAATATCAGGCGGCCCATCGCGCTCTGGTGACAAGAACCGTTCAAATAACAAACCAAGCGACACTGCATCGGCTTTTGTAATTCCAAGAGAGAAACACACAGCACTGTTTGCCGCACTGCCCCGCCCCTGACACAAAATACCCTGCTCGGTGCAGAACCGAACAATGTCCCACACAACTAAGAAATAGCCAGCAAAACCAAGCGTTTCAATGATTTCTAATTCATGATCGATAGTTCGCCATGCACGCGCACGTAACGACAAGTCTTCACTTGATTCAGCTGGTTTCTCGCCGTATCGGTGTTGCGCACCACGCGCAACCAACTGACGCAAGTACGACATTTCTGTGTGGTCATCAGGGCACGGAAACGGAGGCAACTGTGGCGCCACCAATGCCAAGTCAAAAGCAATCTCCTGTGCAAGTGTCGCCGTGCGTTCCACAACGCCTGGGTACCGCGCAAAGCGTCGTTGCTGTTCAGCCCCTGAACGCAAGTATGCCGTTGCAGCAGCAGGCAAAAGATGATCAATGCTGTCAAGACCACACCTATTACGAACTGCAGCCAATGCTGTTGCTAAACGATGCTGTGCCGGCACCGCATACATAACGTTGTTGCTGGCAACACACTCAAGGTCAAGCATTGCTGCCAACTGCACCAACTGGTCATTACGCACAGCATCAATAGGGTCGCCGTGATCCCACAGTTCCACCAACACATTGCGTTGCCCAAAGTGCTCGATTAGTGAACGCAACGAACGTTCTGCTTCTGCTGGGCCATGTTGCACCAATGCCTGCACTACCGCACTAGTGCGCCCACCTGTGAGAACCAAGCAATGACCACGCACTGTTTGCCCCACCGTGGGAAAAGAAAACACGGGAGCACCTTTACTGCCGGCAAGTTGTCCTTCACTGATGGCTCGCGCCATACGTGCATACCCTGATGGCCCGCGTGCCAACAACACAATGTCGCCGCCAGCACAATCAAGTTCCACGCCAAAGATGGTGGGCAAGTTCACTGCACGCGCTGCTTCTGCAAAACGCACGACCCCGTACAAACCGTTGCGATCAGTAATGGCAAGTGCAGATAAACCGAGTGCAGCTGCCACCTCTGCTAACTCTTCAGGATGTGCCGCACCTTCTAAGAAAGAAAAATTCGATGTGCAATGTAATTCTGCATACGGCACCGTGGGCTGTTGTCGCGACAACACAGGTTCAAACGGTTGACGCGTTGCACTAAACGCCGGACCATCGCCACCAGCGTTCCAGCCCACCGAAGACGGCGCTCGACCATCAGACAGACGCGCTTCTAATTCGTGCCACGGCATCGCCGGATTGTTGAACCCCACCGTGCAATTCTATACGAACATATGTTCGTATAGACAAGGGATTTATAAGCCCAGTAAGGCTTTCGTGGCGCGTAATCCGCCCAACAGGCCCACATCAGCAATGGCCTCTGCCTCGTCCCATACAAACCACCGCACCAGTTGGCTCTCGCCTTCTGCAGGCGCTGGCGCAACATCAGGAGCTCGCACCACATACCGCAGATCAAGATGTGTATGACCCTTCGGACCCGGATGCACATCAACGTGCACAAATACTCCGCCGTCACTTTCATGACGCACAGGCAAACCAGTTTCTTCTTCAGCTTCACGCAATGCACCTTGTGCAGCGGTCTCTCCTGCTTCGATATGACCACCTGGCTGCAACCACATATTGAGTC
>JAPKZY010000038.1 GCA_026393535.1 Actinomycetota bacterium
GTCACCAGGTGTTGGTTGCAGATCGCGTTCATCAATGCGGATACTTCCTACTTTGCGCACTACCCGCTGCACTAAGTCATCTCGAGATTTGTCCCACAATAAGTGCGACTCAAGTTCAACGTCGTCTCCAAGCACAGTGGCAATGAATTCAATATCCACGGCCGCACCGCGACGAAGCCGAGATGTTGAACGTTGGGCATCAATATCGGCTGCAACGACAAACTTCTCGCGCGCTATGGGGTCTTTCGAATCCATGGTGACGCCACCACCGCCTCGCATCACAAACTGGCCTGGTGACGATCTGCGCATACCGAGCCTGTCGGGGTACGCAGACAACAAAACAACACCACACAATGAATCAACAGCCCCATCAGAAACATTGTCATCAGTATGAATAGATGACCGTCGTGCTATATCGCGTGCGGCTTCAAGAACACGGCGGGTAGCACCGCGATCTGCTGCATCGTGGTGTGCAATGCCCAGTACCGCTTTCACACGCAATGCAAGGTCTGCGGGCAGTGTGTCTGGTTTGCCGCGCATGATGTCGCGTTCTTCTAACAATGCTGCAACAACACATGCAATCCATCCGTGTGGATGCAGGTCTCTGTTGCGCGCAACCATGGTGCCAAGGCGTGGGTGTAGCGGCAAACCAAGAACAGATCTGCCAAGCGGCGTGATGTGGCCGTCGTGGTTGAGAAGGTGCAACATGGTCAAGGTGTCGGTAGCTACACGCAAGGACTTTTCTGGAAGTGCATCCAGAAACGACAACTGCGCAAGCGGGGTACCCCAAGCAGCGACTTCTAAGGCAACACCGCACAAGTCGACCTGTGTGATCTCGGCCGGTAAATGAGCAAGGCGAGTGGAATCTTCAATACGGCTCCACAATCTGTATGCAACACCTTCGCGCACGCGCCCTGCACGACCACTGCGTTGATCAGCTGATGCCCGCGATGAGGTAACAGTGACTAATTCGGTTAGTCCTGTGCGTGAATCAAGTCGTGGCACGCGAGCGATGCCGGCATCGACCACGATGTGAACTCCATCAACAGTTAAGGACGTCTCGGCGATATCAGTAGATAACACCACACGACGGCGCCCAAGACCGCTGGCGTTCAATGCGGCGTCTTGTTCAGAAAATGGCAGTGCGCCTGCAAGTCGCAACACGTCAACGTTGCCCGCCACGCGTTCTTTCAACAATGTTTGAGCCCTGTTGATCTCGCCGATGCCGGGCAGAAACACCAAGATGTCGCCATCATCAGTGTTGAGTGCCCCGAGAACCACATCTGTAATTGCATTTTCAAGTCGGTCATTGCGTTGGCGTGGCACATACCGAACATCAATCGGGAACGTGCGTCCTTCCGAGGTGATGATTGGTGCGTCACCTTGGTCGTCTGCAAGCACATGTGCAAACAATTGTGTTTGCGCCGTGGCAGACATCGCCAGGATTTTAACGTCTGTAGAAAATGTCTTGATTGCATCAAGAAGAAATGCAAGCCCAAGGTCTGTTGGCACATTGCGTTCGTGTACTTCATCAAAAATCACAAGAGCAGTGCCATCAAGTGTTGGATCATTTTGTAAACGGCGAGTTAGAATTCCTTCTGTCAGAACTTCAATGCGTGTATTGGCGCCAATCTTTCGTTCATCACGTGTCTGGTATCCAACCGTGTCGCCAACTTTTTCGCCAAGCATGAATGCCATGCGTTGCGCTGCTGCTCGCGCAGCAAGTCGACGTGGTTCAAGCATCACTATTTTGCGGCCCGCTATCCAGTCCTCGTTCAATATTCGAAGAGGAACAAGCGTTGTTTTACCTGCACCAGGTGGCGCAATAAGAACCGCGTGTCGCCGTGAGGCGAGTGCGTCTCTCAGCTGTGCAATGGCCTCTTCAACAGGGAGACCTGTGTTCGGTAACGAATCAGACAAGTGCGGGTGTGCCGCGAAATGAACCAGGGTCGCCAGGGGCAGGAATGGTTGGTCGAGACCAACTGGTGAGCGCTGCAACGGCTGCGGCAACTTCTTTCCAATCAGCTGATGTCCACCCTTGGGCGGCAACAGGAACAGACCCGTCAGACTTGATGAGAACAAATGCAGGAAGTTCGGTTAACCCGAGTGCCTTCACGGCGACACGATCAGGATCGCAGAACACCAGGAACTCGTCAGCGAAAGGACCAAGGAAAGCGCGAGCATCGCTTGCGTCACAGGTGACGATGAAGTTAATACGAACGGCGGCTCCAGAGAATTGACGAAGGATTCGGGCTGCAGTTTTGAGAATCCATGCGCTCTCGTTCGTGAATGGGTCAAGGACCACCGAAGCGAGGTGAAAAGTGGTGAGCCAATGATGAAGAGTCTTCGCGTCACCTTTGAGAGGGGTGAGGGTGAGGTCCATGCTGGGGTTGGGGAGAGATGCGGTTGCCACGTCTTCAACGCTAGTTCAGTAGCGTTGAGAACATGCATCCCATCGAGCATCTTCGTTATGTGGCACGAGCCCATGGGGCAGACCCAGTGGAAATTGCTATGGGGGCGGCCGACGCTCTCGCGGGTATTTCCCGTGATCCGGCAGCGGCCCTTGTGTCCGCCCGTCGCTTAGTGGAACATCACCCCACAAACGCTCCGCTGTGGTCTGTGTGCGCCCATGCGGTCACTTCGATGGACCCGTACCGCGACGTTGATGATCTGGCGCGCCGTATTACTAGTGACGCCACAGCTACTCACTTGGTCGATGCACTCGAAGGCGCGTCAACTATTTGCATGATTGGTTGGTCTGGGCATCTGGTTGATGCACTCGCACGGCGTGGCGACATTCATGCGCTTGTCGTTGATTCATTAGGTGACGGACAAGATGCGTTGCGTTATTTGTCGCGCCGCGAAGTGAGTTGCGAACTAGTTGCACCTGAAGGTCTCGCATCTGCTGCTGAATGCGCTGATGCCACAATTTTGTCGGCGCTCGCAGTTGGTAATGACAGTGTGTTGTGCGCTGGCGGTTCACTGGCACTCGCTGCTGTTGCATATTGCGTCGAACAACCAGTGTGGATGGTCGCATCTGAAGGCACACGCTTGCCAACCGGATTGTTTACAGCCATGGTGGGCGGAGTGCGTGACCGTCCAGACCCATGGGCATCAGGTTTTGATGTTGTGCCACATGCACTCGTGTCATCTGTCTTTGGGCCAACCATTACGTCAGGTACTGCTGACACCCTTGCCCGCATGAATGCGTGCCCTGCTGCCGATGAACTTCTTCGGCGCAGTGTTATGTGACCGTTCCGTCTAAGTTAGGAATCTCGAATCAACAAGGAGTTTTCTGATGGGTGAAATGGTCGAATTCAAAAGCAATGGCGGAACATGCACTGGCTATCTTGCCGGCACTAGCGGTCCAGGGGTCATCGTTATTCAAGAGTGGTGGGGCTTAGTTCCACACATCACTGACATTGCAGATCGTTTTGCTGTAGAAGGTTTTGTTGCACTCGCACCGGATATGTATCACGGTGAAGCAACGGACGAGCCAGACATGGCTGGCAAGTTGCTCATGAGCATGAATCTTGCAACAGCAGGAAAAGATCTCAGTGGTGCAGTTGATTTACTGCAAGAACGTACCGGTCGCACAAAAGTTGGCGTCACAGGTTTTTGTATGGGTGGTGGACTCGCACTCATGGCTGCATGTTTGCGTCCTGATGCAATTGCTGCTGCAGCACCGTTCTACGGCGGTATGCGCCCCGACACTGTTATTGAGTGGGACAACTTGGCAGCAGTTGTTGAAGGTCATTACGCCGCAACAGACCGTGGCACTGCTGCACCAGAAGCCGTGAAAGAACTAGAAGCCACATTGCGTGGCAAAGGTAAGAACGCCACGTTCCATGTGTACCCCGGAACACAACACGCATTCTTCAATGACACTCGCCCAGAGGTGTATGACGCCGCAGTTGCAAAAACTTCGTGGGATCGCACTCTCGCGTTGTTCCGCACACACCTCTAGCCCTCGCCCTACAAGGGATTTATCAGGTGTTATCTAATTAAATAACACCTGATAAAGTGAAGGAATGGACGCAGCACAGGTCATCAGGGAGGCTCGAGAAAAATCGGGCTTGTCCAAACGGGAACTTGCTCGTCGCGCGGGTACATCGCCCGCGGCCATCGTGAAGTACGAATCACGGCAAACATCTCCAACGGTCGACACCATGAACAGAATTCTGCGTGTTGCGGGTTGGGAAGTGGAAGTTCATCTCGCTCCTGTGTTGCAAGAACTAGTGCAACGTGGCGAGATGATGGCTGATCTCTTATCGATAGTTGACTTGGTAGAAATTCGACCAGCGGATCCATATTTAAAATTTCCGAGGTTTCAAGATGTTGTTCACTGAACTGATTTTTGCAACTCACAAGGCCTTGGATGATGCCGGTCTAGAACATGCTTTTGGCGGTGCACTCGCGTTAATGCATTATGTGGCCGAGCCTCGTACAACGTGGGACGTCGACGTCAATATCAGTGTGAGTAGAGAGAATGCAGATGTAGTCGTTGCTGCATTGTCGGGCATTGTTCAAGCCACTGAAGAACAGGTTGCATTGTTGAAGCGAGATGGTCAAGTGCGACTGCTTGTCGGCCGATACCCCCTCGACATCTTTCTTGCAGAACATGAATTCCATGACGAGATGCGCATGATGTCGTCAATGCGTCCATTTGGCGACCGAGAACTTCCATATATCTCGGCAACTCATCTCACCGTCTTGAAAGCAATGTTTAATCGCAGTAAAGACTGGGTTGATATCGAGTCAATGTTGCGGCACGGCTCAGTGGATGTTCAGCGAGCGATTGGTTGGCTTGTCACCCTGAAAGGACCAGATGAAGAAGCCCCAGCTCGCATTCGTGCGATGTCACTTCTCGGACCCGAAGTGGAACCGAATGTGCGAGAACTCTTCAATCAGAAGAAAAATTAACTACTTCCGCGCGCAGCTGTAGCTCGCGAATTTGTAACTAGTTAGGAAAGTTCGGCGATTGCGTCTGCAATTGCAATAGCGCGTTGTGCGTTTGCAACGTGCAGGTTTTCAATCATGCGGCCGTCAAGCTGTACAACGCCTTTGCCTGCTGCAAGTGCTTCATCGAACGCAGCGATTACTTTGCGAGCATGTTCAACTTCGGCTTCGCTAGGTGACCACACGTCGTTAGCAACGCCTACTTGATCAGGGTGAATCAGAGTCTTTCCGTCAAAGCCCATCTCTGCGCCTTGTACGCACTCTGCACGGAATCCGTCTGCGTTCTTGATGTCGTTGTAGACGCCATCAAGAATTGTCTTTCCGGCTTCACGTGCTGCAAGGAGTGCGGTGTGAAGGCTCGGGTACAGCGGTGCGCGACCAGGTACCTGTGCTGCGCGCAATTCCTTTGCCAAGTCATTGGTTCCCATAACAAGAACTGCAACGCGCGGGTGGGCGGCGATTTCGCGGCAATCAAAGATTGCTGTTGGGGTTTCGATCATTGCCCAGATCATCATCTCTTTCGGTGCACCGGCAGCGTCAAGGGCCGCTGATACTTCATTCACTTCGGCAACAGAGTTGATCTTTGGAATAACAACTGCCGATACGCATGCTTTTGCAGCTGCGGCAACGTCTGCATGACCCCATGGAGTTGCAAGTGCATTACAACGAATAGTGAGCTCACGCTTGCCATATTCGCCAGAGTTCACTGCTGCAATTGCTTGTGTGCGCGCAATATCTTTTGAATCGGGTGACACTGCATCTTCAAGGTCGAAGATGATCGCATCAGTAGAAATTCCTTTTGCTTTTTCTAGCGCGCGCTCGTTAGCGGCGGGCATATACAAAGCGGAACGGCGTGGACGTTGTGCAGACATGGAGTCTCCTCAGTGTTGTGGGGGTTTAGAAACCGTATGAAGCGGCAAGTGCAGGGTCGCGCTCTGCTAATTGACGAGCGAGTTGAACGACAACTTTGCACTGCTTTACAGATGCGTCGTCTTCCATCTTTCCGTCAAGCATTACAGCGCCGGTGCCGTCGCCCATTGCGTCAATGACGCGCTGAGCTTGCAGAACGTCAGAGGGACGAGGACTAAACACGCGCTTTGCGATGTCGATTTGTACGGGGTGAAGGCTCCAGGCACCAACACAACCAAGGAGGTATGCATTGCGGAACTGATCTTCACACGCAACGGTGTCTTTGATGTCGCCGAACGGGCCATAGAACGGAAGAACACCATTCATTACGCAGGCATCAACCATGCGGGCAAGTGTGTAGTGCCACAAATCTTGTTGGTACACGGTGCGCGCGCCTTCGTAGTTGTCGCCTTCAGGGTCTGCACGCACGATGTAGTCGGGGTGGCCACCACCAACGCGGGTGGTTTTCATGCGACGGTTTGCTGCAAGGTCTGCAGGTCCGAGGGAAATTCCTTGCATACGAGGAGATGCAGCACAAATTTCTTCAACGTTTGCAACGCCACGAGCTGTTTCCAGAATTGCGTGAAGCAGTAATGGCTTCTTCAATCCGGCACGTGCTTCAAGTTGTGCAAGCAAGCGGTCGACATAGTGAATGTCTTCTGGACCTTCCACCTTTGGAATCATGATCACATCAAACTTGTCTCCCGCTTGGGTGACGATGTCGATGATGTCATCAAGGAACCACGGAGAGTCGAGACTGTTGACGCGTGTCCACAATTGAGTGGTACCGAAGTCAAGAGAGTTAGCAACCTTGATAAGGCCTGCGCGCGCTGCAGCTTTGTCGGCCATCGGAATTGCATCTTCTAAGTTGCCGAGAATGATGTCGACATTCGGAATGGTGTCTGGAAGCTTCGCCACCATCTTTTCGTTGTGAGGCGGAAAGAAGTGAATGACACGACTGGGCTTGAAAGGAATCTCTTGGACAGGGGCTGGAGCTCCGGCGGCAAGGGGTTTGAAAAAGTCACGAGATGGGCGCACGCCTTAATCGTATGGGGGGACTGACTCTGGGGAAACATTGCCAGAGGGGATGCTGATATATACACATGAAAAGTATGGATATACTTAGTGGCATGACCAAACGCCTTGTGGAAATACCCGATGAATTGCTCGTTGCTGCCCAGGCCGCTCTCGGCACAGCCACCATGAAAGACACCATCAATCGGGCTCTCATCAACTCTGTAACTGAAGCCGAACAAGAATTAGAAAAAGCACTTCGATTCGCTTCAACATTCGATACCACTAGTCGTGAGAGCGCATGGCGCTGAAGTATCTCATTGACACGAGCGTTCTTCATCGTTTGAAGAGTGATGAGGTCCTGACAAAAGTTCGTGCACTTGCGTTGAACGGTGAAATTGCACGTTGCTCACTAACCGACCTCGAATATTTGTATTCGGCACGTAACGAGGGTGAATGGGAAGGTGCTTCACATCTGTTGTCGCGATTTTTCAATATTGAAATTCAACATGAACATTTCACACGTGCTTTGCAGGTGCAAAGAATTCTTGCGCAAAAATCTCAACGCGGCCGCAAAATCCCAGATCTCATCATTGCGGCGGTCGCAGAACAATTAGATCTCACGTTGTTGCACTACGACATTGATTTCGACCATATTGCAGAGATCACAGGTCAACGTTCTGAATGGGTCGTGCCTGCGGGCCAAATCTCCTAGTGTCGTGGGCATGAGTCAGCAGTACGACGCCATTCTTTTTGATGCAGGGGGAGTATTCCTTATTCCAGACCCCGCAGTCCTGGCGCCGACACTGGCGTATTACGGCGCTACGTCTGATCTCGACGCTTATGTTCGCGCTCACTACGGTGCCATGGCAGCAAAATCACGACAGGGTTCTGGCGAAGACGACTGGTCGTACTACAACACCGCATACGTGCAGTTGGTGGGAGTGCCAGAACACAATCGAGAAGCGGCAACATACGTGCTGTCTCGTACCCGTCATGCTCTCTTATGGCGTGCGCCACTTGCTGGTTCCGCCGAAACGCTTCGTGGACTCAATGCCGCCGGAGTTCCCATTGGAATTGTCAGTAACGCAAGTGGACAAATTGAAGAAATTCTTGGACGTAGCGGCATCTGTCAAGTGGGAGATGGCCCGTTAGCGAGTGTTAGGTGCATTATCGACAGTCATGTTGTCGGGGTCGCAAAACCCGACCCGCACATTTTTGATTTCGCGCTGCCATTCTTTAGTGACATTGACCGGTCGCGCATTGCATACGTTGGCGACAGTGTTGTTATGGACGTAGGCGGTGCAACAGCAGCAGGACTTATCCCAATTCTTGTTGACCCATACGACGATGCCATCGATTTGGTCTCGTGTCGACGCATCGCGTCGTTGCTGGAACTGTTGTAGCTATTTTTTAGCGTCGCAAAGGTTCTTTGCGATCACCTTCAGGCACAGTGTTTCGTCTGCACCTTCAAAGATCGACAATACGCGTGCATCGACGTACAAACGGCTCACGCTGTATTCCTCTGCATAGCCGTAACCGCCATGAATCTGGAGAGCTTCGCGCGTTACCCATTCAGCTACTCGGCAAACGTATGCCTTCACCATGCTGGCTTCCATTGCGCCTTCACCTACGCCCATGAGGCCAGCTACTGAATAACAAAACTGGCGTGATGCTTGAATAAGCACAGCCATACGGCCCAATTTGACCTGCGTGAGCTCGTATTGCGAGATGGGCTGTCCGAAAACTGTGCGGTTATTTGCGTAGTCAACTGCTGCCTCGTATGCGGCTTGCATAACGCCAACTGCGCGAGCTGCTGTTTGCAAACGACCATTTTCGAAGCCAGCCATCTGCAGGTAGAAACCTTTGCCTAGTCCCTCTTCTTCACCAATGAGGTTTGCAGCAGGGACCCACCAGTTCTCGATAGCAATTTCGTAACTGTGCATTCCGCGATAACCAATGGTGTCAATTGGGCTGCCGTCCATTTTCCCGCCACCGTCTTGACTGAACGTGAATCCGTGGGAATCGCCACGTGGTTTTGGAACGATGAACAGTGACAATCCACGGTGCGCCTTTGAGCGATCTGGGTCTGTACGAGCAAGAAGCATCAGCACGTTTGCACGCGCACCAAATGTGCACCATGTCTTCACGCCATTAATGATCCAGCCAGCTTCGCCATTAGGTCCTGTGCCCCGAACAGCAGTTGTTTTCAAGCTCGCAACATCTGATCCGTAGTCGGGCTCGGTCACTGCAACTGCTGACATCACTTCCGTGCTAGCCAACTTTGGAAGCCATTCAAGTTTTTGGGCTTCTGTGCCGCCCTTTACAAGTGCTCGCGTAAGAATTTCAGGACGAGTAATTAGAGAACCACCGATACCAAGTGATGCACGAGACAATTCTTCAGTCGCGATGACTGATGCCATGTATTCGCTTTCGCCGCCTTCGCTGAAACCTTCGTACTCAACCGGCACGCTGAGACCGAATGCACCGATTTCGGCAAGTCCAGCAATGATTTCTTCTGGTACATCACCATTGTGACGGTGCACGTGCTCTGCCTGTGGGGCGATGACTTTATTTGCGTATGAACGGAAGGTGTCTTGGACCATTTCAAAGTCACTGGCCAAATGACGAGGACCTTGAACTTCTGCAAGTGAGGCGAGAAATTCTGGGGCACGAAATCTCTGAACGAAATCATTTGCTGGTTCAAACTGTGATGCTTTGACTCCCCATAATTCTTCACGTCCGATGAGGCGAGAGACAAAGTCATGCACCATGTCTGCTGTGAATGCACAGGTGATGTTGTTTTCTACATCACCTTTTGCACCATAAGCAAGAAGTGACTCGGCAGTTGCGACTGCAGAAGCAACATGAGCAATGTCATATGCCAATGTCTGGTTCTTGTCAGGTCCCCCTAGCGCGATTAGCGATGCAATGGCAGTGTCGACCATTGACGAAGCGATGGAGATCACCGAAGAGGCTGTCTGGATATCAGGGGCAATTGTGCTCATGGCCTAAACGCTAGTGAATAAGTGTCGGGTTCAGAGCACTCGTGACGTCTGTACGGGCCTTCACGCCTAGTCTTTGGATGTGGCATTTGACACTTTCCCCACACTCGACTGGCTCGACGGCGAACTTGACTCATCGGTCGATGTGGAAACTCTTGATGGCCTGATTTCAGTTCTGGCTTCTCAGCCACCCCACCTTGCAACCACGTTGGCGCTTGTCGTTATTCATAACGGGCAAGTGGTCCGTGAAATGTATGGCCCAGATACCGATGCCTCAACCACATTGATCTCATGGTCGATGGCAAAAAGCATTACGCAGGCACTGGTGGGCATTGCAGTGGGGGACGGACTGCTGTCAATTGATGATGACCATCTATTTCCTGAATGGGAACACGACGACCGATCCAATATCACGTTGGGCAATCTGTTGAACCAGATGAGCGGTCTTGAGTGGTTGGAAGACTATGTCGACGACAAAGCATCTGATGTCATCGAGATGTTGTTCGGCGATAAGAAATTTGTCGGAGACCATGCGGCGTATGCAGCATCAAAAAACTTGGAAGCAAAGCCAGGTACAAAGTATTTGTATTCATCTGGCACAACGAATCTTGTGACAAAAATTCTTTCTCGCGCGCTAGGTGAACAACCCGGTTCTACAGATGCAATGTCGAAATTCATGAAGGAACGTTTGTTTGATCCACTTGGTATGCGCTCGGCGATTCCCCGTTTCGATGCTTCAGGGAATTTCGTTGGCTCGTCGTACGTGTTTGCGACCGCACGTGACTTCGCTCGGTTCGGGTATCTATACATGAACGACGGAATGTGGAATGGTTCACGTCTGTTGCCAGAGGGTTGGGTGGACTACTCGCGCACTCCGATCGCACGTGACCCTGACAACGGTCTTGATTACGGAGCTCATGTGTGGATGTTTCCGAACGACCCCGGCTCTATCGCAGCTCTCGGATATGAAGGACAGTTCACGTGGGCGTCACCTAGGCGCAATCTTGTTGTTGTGAGGCTCGGCAAGACAAATGCCGAGTATGCACCTCTGTTGCGAGCTGAATTATCAAAGATTGTCAAAGCATTCCCAACTCAAGGGTCAGATTTCGGCAACGATGGACAACATGGCTGATGAAGTGCAGCGCCGTTGGCGCATCAGTAGGGCTTTGCAGTTTGTCGTGCTCGGCGCAATTGTGTACTTTTTTGTGTTGCCCCTGATCCCCGGATTCCGCGATGCAGTCAGAAATCTAAAAAACGTTGACCCAAATTTGTTGTTTGTTGCACTGGGTCTCCAAGGGTTTTCGCTACTTGCATATTCCATGTTGACGAAAGCTGCACTAGGCGACCATGGCGCAGGCATCAGCCTCTTGCGCCTGTTCCGCATTCAACTCAGCACAAAGGCATTAGGAAACATTGTTCCAGGAGGTAGTGCTGCAAGTACAGCGCTTGGATACCGACTGATCACAATGTGCGATGTAAAGGGTCCTGATGCAGCATTTGCATTAGCGACTGCCGGTGTTGGTTCAGCAGTCGTGTTGAACTTCATATTGTGGTTCGGATTGATTATTTCTATTCCCACTAGAGGTGTCAACGCTGCCTACGGAACGGCCGCGATTGTTGGAATTCTTCTGATGGCATTTGCGGGTTTCATAATTTTCGGTCTTGTTGAAGGTCAAGGACGTTCGGAACGTCTGGTCCGGTCCGTTGCCCGACGATTGCGATTCGATGAAAATCACGCAGCTTCAGTACTGGAGCATTTAGGTAACAGAATTGAGGGACTTTTCACAGATCGCGCATTGATGCAACGTGTTGTTGGCTGGGCAACTTTGAACTGGGCGCTTGACGCATTGTCGCTGTGGGTTTTCCTTCGGGCATTTGGCGGCAGTCTTGGTTTTGATGCACTTGTCGTGTCGTTTGGAATTGCAAATGTGTTTTCTGTAATTCCCATCACACCGGGTGGATTAGGAATTATGGAGAGCATCTATATTCCAACTCTTGTTGGGTTCGGCCTTGCTCGTCCATTGGCCACTGTAGGAGTTCTCTCGTATCGCGTCGCTCAATATTGGTTACCAATTTTTGTTGGTTGGCTGAGTTATTTGTCGTTGCGTGTCGGACCGTTCTCCATCGACCGCAAACACAAGTTGGGGCCTTTGCCGCGTGTTGCCACGTCGCAGGCACAACGTGGACTCACCACCGTCGACTGGGTTGAGAAATTTGCTCCGCGCGACCGAACTGGGCAGTTTCCGATGCCAGTATTTGACCCATCTGATCTTGAATTCTCAGATGACGATACGGATGGCACGCTGAAACCTGAGTAGCGTTGGAGTCATGACAACACATGAACGCCCCTTTGGTCGCTGCCTTGAAGATTTTGTTCCTGGAGACGTATTTCGTCACTGGCCAGGCAAGACAATTACCGAATATGACGATCATCTCTTCTGCATGATCACGATGAATCATCATCCACTTCATACCAACGACTGGTTTGCAAAAGAAAGCGTGCAAGGTCGCAACGTTGTTGTCGGCAATCTTGTGTACTCGTTAGTACTGGGCATGAGCGTTCCCGATATCAGTGGTGCAGCTATTGCAAACCTCGAAGTCGAAACACTTCAGCACAAATTCCCAACGTTTCACGGCGACACAATTCATGCCGAGACTCGTGTTCTCGAGACAACTGAGAGCAAGTCAAAGAATGATCGCGGCACAGTGCTGGTCGAGACCAAAGGTTTCAACCAAGATGGCAAAGAAGTCTGCTACTTCCGACGTCGCGTCATGGTGTGGAAGCGTGAGTTTGCGCCAAGCCGTCGCCGTCCATACGACGGACAGGACGTGTGGACCGACTAAGTCGCAATGACCGCATTGCGGCCAGCCTGATTGAGTGGGGCAGCGGTTCGCTGCGTGACCTGCCGTGGCGTCGCACAAACGACCCGTGGCGAGTACTTGTTAGTGAAGTGATGCTGCAACAGACATCTGTTGCGCGTGTCATGCCAAAGTACGAGGCTTTTCTTGATGCCTTTCCTACTTCGGGCGCATTGGCAGTGGCACCATTAGGCGATGCATTGCGTCTGTGGTCTGGTCTTGGATATCCGCGGCGGTGTCGCAATCTGCAGGCAACTGCAGTGGTGTTACACGAACAATTCGACGACCATATGCCGGCGTCGATTGACGAATTGTTGAAACTACCTGGCATTGGTCAGTACACCGCACGTGCCGTTTTGGCATTTGCACATCGAATCGATGTTGCCGTTGTTGATGTCAATGTCTCACGTGTGTTGTCGCGACTTGAAGGAGTTCCAATGAAGGCTCGTGCCTTGCAGGACTTTGCAGATGAGTTAGTTCCTCAAGGGCTCGGGTGGGAATGGAATCAGGTGATGATGGATTTTGGCGCACGACACTGCACTGTCCGTTCACCATTGTGCGATTCATGCCCTGTGCGAACCCAATGCAAATACAAGGGCGTTGGTGATGACCCGGCACAGTTGTCGGCCGGAGTCAGTAAACCCCAACCACGGTTCGAAGGGTCTGATCGTCAGGCACGAGGGCGTGCATTGCGTGCAGTGGGGGACGGCTCACAACGAATCACCGATGTGATTGAAGCAATGCGTGTTGATGAAAGTCGTGCAGAAAAATTAATCGCATCACTTATCGATGAAGGATTGCTTCAGCGCACAGGCAACAGTGTTACTTTGCCGTAATCCAATCAATGATTAGTTTGTTCACTTCAGCTGGCTTTTCTAGCTGCATGAAGTGACCAGCACCTTCAACGATTTTCACTGTGGCCCATGGGCACATCGCGCGGGCTGCTTCTGCAACTTCGCTCCCGATGCATCCGTCATTGGCACCGTGTAAGTACAGCGTCGGTTGAGTTAGTTCACCGCCACCTGCCACCTGAATCAAATCGTATTTCTCGCTGCGCGCACCGGTGCCAAGAGTTGCGCGGTAATAACCAAGAGCAGCTGACATATGTGCAGGATCGCGCAAACATGCTTTGCAATTCTCAGAATCAATTCTGCCGTCATAACCAGGTGACCAATCACGCCACAACATGTCGATGAACGCAAGATCATTTGCGGGTACCACCATGTCAGACAATGGATGTTGGAAATAGAACATGTACCAACTGCGCTTTGTCTGTTCGAGGTTCGTGGCAAATGCCATTCCCATTGCGCCGCCTGGAGGCACTGCCATGCCAACAACTCGCTTCCAGCGATGAGGTTCGCTCGCTGCTGCACCGTAGACACTTGGCGCACCCCAGTCGTGGCCGATGAGAACTGCATCACCATTTCCGCCTAGTGCTTCATGCAACGCATTGGCGTCTGCAGACAAAGCACCTGTTTGGTAGATGCCATCTGGTGCGGTCGACGTTGGTGCGTAGCCGCGTGTAAATGGTGCTACCGCTCGGTAACCAGCAGCTGCGAGTTCGGGCATGAGATGACGCCAACTATGTGCCGAGTCGGGGAAACCGTGAAGACATAGGGCTAACGGGCCAGTTCCACACTCAAGGTAGGTGAAGTCGATGCCGTTAGCGGTGACGGTATGAGTAGTGATGTCATGAGCCATATCCGAACGGTACTCGGGTGTGGTGCGACACGCGTCACTCTAAGTAAATGTTTACTTCAAGAGCGAACATGCGTAGCGTTAGAGAAATGGGGTCAGAGCAACTACGCGTCACGTTTCACGGCGTTCGCGGTTCAACACCATGTCACGGGCCCGCCACCGTGAAATACGGCGGCAACACTGCATGCGTTTCTGTACAGGCTGAAGGACAACGTCCGCTTCTTTTAGACCTTGGAACTGGTCTTCGTTATTTCGGTAAACAGTTTGTTGAGAAAGACGTACCAGTCAATGCAGTGGCATTGGTAACGCATTTGCATTGGGACCATATTCAAGGACTGCCGTTTTTTGCACCGGTGCTACAGCCAGATGCACGGCTCGAAATGTTTGGTCCAGCTCAAGAAGATGGCACCAGTTTCATGGAATCGGTAAAGAGCATTGTTCGTCCACCAACTTTTCCCGTTGACATGGCGGGCTTGCACGGACGTTTTTCGTTCCATGATGTTGCAGATAATGATTTCGCAATCGATGGTTATTCCATCAAGTCGCGTTTGGTTCCTCACATCGGACCAACAGTTGGATATCGCATTGAGTTTGGCGGAGTATCCATTGCCTATATCTCTGATCATCAGCAACCGCTTGACGGGTCGTTCTCTATTGCTGACGGAGTCCGTGAACTGGCCGAGGGCGCAGATCTCTTGATTCATGATGCCCAATACACACCTGCTGAGTTCGTGACTAAGGCTCATTGGGGTCACTGCACCACAGAATTCGCGGTCGGTGTTGCGATGTCATGTCGTGCAAAGCGATTGGCTCTGTTTCATCATGATCCCGAGCGCACAGATGCTGAACTTGATGCGACGAAAGCCTGTTCAGAATCTTCAGGCGTTGAAGTTTTTGTGGCCCGTGAAGGCGCAACAATCAACTTGTGACCTGTTGCGTCTAATCTGAACTCATGTCTGCATCTTTTGACTCTGCTCACTTTCGTGCCGTCCTTGGCTATGTACCGACCTCTGTCGTCGTTGTTACAGGGCTCAACGCGCAGGGCACAGCGTTTGGCCTCACAATTGGTTCCTTTGCATCCGTATCGCTCGATCCACCACTTGTCGGTTTTTTTCCGGGTGTCCGTTCACAATCCTGGGCTGCTATTCGTGAATCTGGTCGCTTCTGTGTGAATGTCCTCGGATCACACCAAGAAGAAGAGTGCTGGCGTTTTGCAAAAGAAGGCGACGACAAATTTGCCGGTATTGAATGGTTGCCTTCAGCCGGAGGCAGTCCGGTATTGCCAGGCTCTATTGCATGGATTGATTGTGAGATTGATACGGAAACAGTGATGGGGGACCACACATGTGTTGTTGGCCGCGTCACGTCGCTTGATCATGCAGAAGAAGTAGAGAATGCCATGGTGTTCTTTCGGGGCAAAGTCTCAAGCGTGAAGCACGTTGGATAGTAGAGAAATCACAGCGCGCGCCTGTGCCGCTCTAGTTGGTGCAGTATTGGCTCTTGCCGGAGCAGGCAAAGTCACATCGTGGAATCAATGGCGTGCTAACGCTCGCCGACAACACCTGTGGCCAATCGTCGCTGTCGCGCTCCCGCCGCTGGAGTTAGTTCTTGGTGCTGCATTGTTGGTATTGAAGCCTGCCGCCACCGTTCTTGGGCTCGCAACATTGTTGTTAGTTGTGTTCACGTCATTTTTGGCATTACAGGTCACAACTAAGTCTCAAGTTCCGTGTGCGTGCTTCGGGGCCAATGTGAATCGTCCGCCATCATGGCGAGATGTATTGCGCAATCTTGCGTTAATTGCGTTGATGTTTACTGCTGCAGCGTTCAGCTAAACAATTATTGAACGCAATCGATAGCGAACGACAACGTTTGTGCTTCATCACGCCATTGGTCATAACGCCCTGAAGGCCCGCCATGTCCTGCGCCCATGTCGCATTTGAACACCACTGTTGTCTGCGGTGATTCGTGGCGCATGCGAGCTACCCACTTGGCTGGCTCGTGATAGCTAACACGAGGGTCGTTCAAGCCCGCGGTGACATATAGCTGTGGGTAATCACGAGCGACAGTGTTGTCATACGGCGAATAGCTTGCGATGTATGAGGCGCTTGGTTCTGCACGCGGGTCGCCCCATTCTTCCCATTCAGTAACGGTAAGCGGCAACGACGGATCGCTCATCGTGCTCACCACATCGACAAACGGAACTTCAGCAATGGCGCCCGCAAATCGAGTGGGTGCAATCGTGATGCAGGCACCTACTGCGAGTCCGCCTGCGCTTGCACCACGAATCACCATCTTCGTGCCGTCACAAATGTGATTGTCTGCCAAATGTGTAGCTACTGCAATGGTGTCGGTAAACGTATTGCGCTTGTGCTGTAAACGGCCCTGTAGATACCAGTCACGGCCCATTTCGCCTCCACCGCGAGGATGTGCAAGTGCCCAGATCCAGCCGCGGTCAAGTAACGACAGTCGCGCAACTGAGAACCACGGTGCAACCGATATTTCATACGAGCCATACACGTACACCATTGCTGGCGCTGTGCCGTTGAGAGGAGTGTCGCGATGACGCACGATGTCAACGGGTACTTGAGTGCCATCGTCTGATGTAGCCCATAAACGTTCCGACACATACATTGACAAGTCACAGGCATTAACGCGAACTTGTTTCAGTGTTGAGACGTCGTCTGCAGCAATCAAATACCACGCAGTGGTGTGAGGCACTGTGAGAGATTGATACGACAATCGAATGCCATCTGTATCAAAGTCTGGGTTGGTGTCGAGTTCCACTTCGTGGGGCTCATCAAGAATTGCGATGTGTGAGACCTTTCCGTCACGACCAACAATTGAAATCACTTGTTGTCCATGTACCCATCGCTGCATAACCGCGAACGAAGAAAAACACTCAAACTGGGTAATGCGCTCGCCGGCCACGTGAGAGAGAAACGGTTTCCACTCAGAGGGAAAAGAGGTCGAGGCAGTCATGACTTGAAAATCAACTGCATCCAGGTTTGTGGTGATAGCTAATTCAGTACCCCAGTGATCAACGGTGTATTCAATGTCATCACGTCGCGGGGCAACACACATCAGCTGTGCCGTAGGTGATGATGCATCCAGAATCCACGTCTCACTTGACGTCTTGCTAGAGGATTCAATCATGATCAACTGGCCAGAGCGGCTAGCGGCGACACCTACAAAGAATCGCTCGTCTGCGTCTTCGTAGACCATGACATCGTCTGTAACTGGTGTACCTATGTGATGTCGCCATACCTGCCACGGGCGCATTTGTTCATCGGGAGTCACATAAAACAGCCAGTCGTCGTTCGTGCTCCATGCAATACCACCGAACGCTGTGTCGGCTATTTCGTCTGATGCATCGATGCCTGTTTCGGTATCTCGAATGCGCAATGTGTAGTACTCGCCGCCATCAATATCACTTGACCATGCGAGAAAGCGGGTGTTGTTTGAGACTTCAAAGGCACCTAATGAGAAATAGTCATGCCCTTCTGCCTCAAAGTTTTCATCAATGAGAATTTTTTCGGTCGCAGTGGTTGCAGTTCTGCCCCGTGAATGGATGGCGTATGCCTTCCCTGTTTCAGTACGAGATGTGTACCACCAGCCCGAGTGGCTCACGGGGTGAGATGCATCATCTTCTTGAATGCGTGACTTAATAGTTGAAAATATCTCTTCTGTCGCCGACGCTTGATTCGCAAACCACTGTCGCGAGTATTCATTTTCTGCCGAGAGATAACTCAGAGTATCGACATCATCTTTCTGCAGTAGCCACGCGTATGGGTCTTGCACCTCGCCAGAGGGCCGCACCCATGTATGCAGTCGACGTGGGGCAATGGGTGCGTTCAATGTCATAGTGTGCAGGATAAGGGCAAGTGCACGGTACCGTTTTGGCATGCGCGTGTGGATTGATCAAGACCTGTGCACGGGTGACGGTTTATGCGTTGATCATTGTCCCGATGTGTTTGTGCAACTTGAAGATGGCATCGCCTATGTTGCCGAGCGTGGTGAACCTCTCAATGATCCGGGTGGTGCTGGTTCGTTAGCTGTCGTCGTAGTTCGTGATTACGCAGCCGTGGTACAAGCCGCTGATGTGTGTCCAGGTGAATGCATATTTGTCGAGATGGATGAATGATTATTTTTGTGGTGAATTGTTCTCACCTTTTAATCGTTGTTGAAGACGGACCAATTTTTTATCGAAATTTCCCTTATCCGTAAGAAAACGCATTTCAACCACACACCTTTGCTCTAGGGTGACTTCAATGTCGCCGCGCAAGAACTTCCAACATCTCGATCATCGGCTCGCAGATGCACTGGAAGTTATGGGGGAATGGTGGACTCCTCTGATCATTGCAGCAGTCAATGAGGGATCATTTCGTTTTGAATCCATTCAGAATTCACTCGGAATAGCGCGCAATATTCTGACCGATCGTTTGAACACTCTTGTCGCTGGTGGTGTTTTGGAAAAGCGCCTGTACGCATCGAAGCCGCAACGTTTTGAGTATCACCTCACATCAAAAGGTGAAGAATTGATTCCTATTCTTCAGCATCTTGAGCAGTGGGGCACGCGGCACTTCGCAAACAACGGCAGGTGATTTTGTTTTCATAATTCCCTAGTACGGTGCCTATTGCAGGTAAATATGAAATTGTCAAACACCATGTCACGTCGTCTTCATCGATCGTTAATAGTCTTTCCTGCTCTTGCGCTCGCAGTAACCGTCGGATGTGTGAGTTCCTCTGGCGCAGCACAGTCGCTTGAGGCAAAGAAGACCACAACAACTCTGAAGAAAAAAATTGTCCCCACCACAATTGCAAAGGGCGCGGCACTGAGCGACCCGACGGCCTTGTCGGTTCTTGCCACCATTACTGTGCAGAACGAATACAAGACCGGGTATTCACGTTCATTGTTCAAGCATTGGATTGATGCAAACGGAAATGGTTGCGATACGCGCGAAGAAGTACTGATTGTGGAATCTCAGAGCAAAGCTCAAGTTGATGCCTATGGGTGCAAAGTGATTGAAGGTGACTGGTTGTCGCCATATGACAATGTGATGCACACCAATCCGAGTGAACTTGATATTGATCACATGATTCCCCTAAAAGAAGCATGGGATTCAGGTGCGTGGAATTGGACCTCAGCTCAGCGGCAAACATTCGCAAATGATTTATCTGACCCTCGTGCGCTCATTGCAGTGACAGCTGGTCAAAATAGATCAAAGTCTGACAATGATCCAACAAATTGGATTCCAGCACAGAAGTCATACATCTGCACGTACCTTTCTGAGTGGGTAGCTATCAAGGCGCGTTGGAATCTCTCGATGGATCAGAGTGAATTTGGCCGCATCAAGAACTTGCTCACGGCATCGTGCGCTTCAGCCACAATTGCGCCGTGGGGAACTGCCGCTGTGCCTCCATCACAATCTGCGACAACGTCAATAACTGAATCCACAAGCCCCGTGGCCACGTCAGCTACAACGTTGGCTCCCGTCGCCACCACACCTGTTGCCATCGCAGATCCCGCTGGGGCGATTGGCGCGCGTGAGGTCACGCCAGTTCGATGCAAGAAAGCCGAGTTTGGTCAGATCGGGCAATATAAAGGTGTCGCCTATGTCTGCTCCGACCACCGCAAAGATGGCACGCGCTATGCGGCTGGCTATTACATGTGGCGACCAGCATAAATTTGCTTTGTGGCGCTCGGGCTGTTGCCCGATAGCCTTGACTCCTATGTCGAAGAAGACCAAAAAGCGTAAGGCGCGCATGCGCCGCTCCAAGGCCAACCACGGCAAGCGTCCAAACATGGGTCGCGGCTAAGCCGACACCCATATGAGCCGCCTCGTTGCACTGCACGCAGGAGGCTCTTGTGAACCCTGGCAGAAGCTGGGGCTTTCATTTACTGGTAACTCTTGTCTGTTGGCTGATATTGACCTGACCATCACAGACGACCCTCTTGGGCTCCATTCTTGGACCATTGATGTTGGCATTGATGATGTCTGTGACATTGATGGCATCCCCACCACTCTTGTCTCAACCTCTCCTGGTCACCCCGCCACGTCTCGTATCGGATCTCACACCATCACTGGGCTTGATCACGTAGTTGTTAACACCGACAACCTTGATCGCACATGTGCTGCCATCGAAGCTGTTCTTGGTCTTGATGTGCGCCGCGAGCGTGAAGTTGGCAACGGTGTCGTGCAGCGATTCCACAAACTTGATAACACCATTATTGAAGTTGTCAGCGGACCACACATCACCACTGTTGGTGCATCGTTGTGGGGCATGGTTGCCAGCATCGATGACTTGTTTGAATACTGCGAATCGTTGGGTGACGATATTGCTTCGCCACCGAAACGCGCAACACAACCTGGTCGTTACATCTCAACCGTGCGTGGAGCAACGGGGCTTGGTGTTCCGTTTGCCATGATGACTCCACACATACCGGGTATGGCGACGCGCTGACTTAGTCAGACTCTTCGTCTTCGCCCGCAAGTTGTCGCAAGAACTGCGCACCAACGTCACATGATTCATTTGCCGGACACCACCTGCACTGAAAGCCGGGACGAACATCTGGTTCTCGAGTTTTCAATACAAGATCTGCAATCAACAAGGTGCCGTGTGCGGTGCGACGCACAGCTGATTGCAGTAAACCTTCTGTGACGTCTTCGTCGTCGAGACGAGCAGAGTCAAGTGAATACGACGCAAGCCTGCGTGGCGCTTGACGGCTGCGCAATGTTTCAATGAGTGCATAGAAGCGAAGATCGTCTCGATGTGTGGGTGTGAGTCGGCCAGTTTTTAAGTCGATGATGACTTTTCGTCCTGGACCACCAAGCACTAGGTCCATGCGAGATGTAAACAGCACTGCGCCACCGAATAATGAATAGGACGCTGAGTATTCAACCATTGGCCGCCATTGGGGTTTGACAGGCGGGAAACATTCAAGAAAATTTGATACAGCTCCGACAACTGCGCCACGTAATTCAGCAAGTTCATGCGCAGGTAATGAGATGATGAAATCAGATGCGCTTTCGCGTGGGTTTTCTGCAACGCTCGTGATAGCTGCATCAACAATTTCTGAAGGAATGATTGGGCCCCGCCAGTTCAACAACAACTCAATGCCTTTATGAGCAATGGTGCCGCGCACTGTGTTGATGTTCCATGCAAATTGAGCTTGCCGATTCAATACGTGGTACTTCTCACATCCGTGAACGGTTGCAATGTGATGCTTGTTGACCCGCAGCGGATTTTCTGGAGTAAACAAATCTTTGATGGGAGCAAGTGCTTGCACAAGTTGCTCTTCAATTGATTCCACAACGTCGATAGACAACGGTTCCCAATCAGTGGGAACGCCAAGTGCCGAAATGACGGCCTGTTGCAACGGGTTGAGTTCTGTATCCACGACGCAGTAACGATAGGTCGCGGGAGTGTCGCAGAAGGGGAGAGTGTGCCACACCCTTTTGGCAGTATGTCTCCATGAGTCCATCGGCCACCACAAAGTTCACGGCAGCAGCCAGGGTGTTGGCCCAGCGTGCAGCCGAACTTGATCTCGTGGTGCCGGGGTTTCGCAGCCCCCCTCGCATTGTGGGCGTCAATCGCAGCATCAGGCGCTCGCGCGATAGTGAAGGTGGCGTGGTGGCTGTGCGCTTGTCTGACAGGCCGTTTACTGCAGCTGTAGGCGACATGATCGAAGGCGTCATCTTCATCAACCGTCTCGAGCCCCCCGAAGCTGACAGGGCCCGCACTCAGTTATGGCGCACCATGTTGCAGTTCACGGTTGAAGTGTCGAATTCCCCCCATGCAGTACAGCACGACCACGCCACGACGCGCGTAGCCTAAATACGTTCTTGCCCGGATGGCGGAACAGGCAGACGCAGGGGGCTTAAACCCCCCGGAGGGCAACCTCTTGCGGGTTCGATTCCCGCTCCGGGCACCAGTTCTTCGGAGGCACAATGCGTATTGAACGAATCAGAGTGGCGCGTGTGCCTCTCGTTCTTGTGTCTCCACTTCGCACCTCTGACGGAGCCCATCAATCACGGTCAGCCGTATTGGTAGAGATCACTGACTCAGACGGCTATATCGGATGGGGAGAAAATGTCGCGTCTAGTGGTGTTGCCTATGTCGGAGAAAGCGCTGAAGCTTCGTATGCGGCAATGACGCAACTGTTAATTCCTGAACTGGTGAAACACGAAGTTGCAGTAGCTGATTTATTTGCTGACGGATGGTGGGGAATTGCAGGCCAGCATTTCGCAAAGCATGCGCTCGAGTCGGCGTTATGGGATGTTCATGCTCGACGCCAAGAAAAATCATTGGCCGAGGTTCTGGGGGCAGTAGAAACCGAGATAGAAGTCGGCGTAGTTGTCGGCATGCACGACTCTATTGATGATGTTGTTGCAGAAGTGATGATGCGTGTTGAAGAGGGTTATGCACGTGTCAAAGTGAAGATTGCACCGGGGCATGACGTGGAAGTGCTTGCGGCGGTACGAGATGCTGTGGGTGTTGAATATGCATTGCAGACCGATGCCAATGGTGCGTATGGCGCTGACGATATTGACCTGCTGTGCTCTCTAGATAAGTTTGCCCTGCAATTTATTGAACAACCGTTTGCGGCTGATGATCTGGATTCTCATGCTGAGTTGTTGCATCGCTCCGCAACTTCCGTGTGTCTTGACGAATCAGTGAACACCATGAGCCAATTGTTGAACGCGCTAGATCGCGGCGCATGTGATGTTGTCAATATCAAGCCGTCGCGTGTGGGTGGTATTCGTGACGCAATTGCGATGCACGATGTTCTTGTTGGTCGGGGTATTGATGCGTGGGTCGGTGGCATGCTTGAATCTGGCATTGGGCGTGCCTCCTGTCTCGCGATTGCTGCGATGCCGGGCTTCACACTGACTCCTGACTTGTCGGCGTCTGCCCGCTACTTCGCTTCAGATATCACAAGGCCTTTTGTGCTTGAAGACAGCTTGTTGAGGGTGCCCACAGGGCTTGGAATTGGTGTCGAGCCCTTGCCCGAGGTGCTTGCCCGCCAAGATGTTGTAATTGAAACGTTGTTTCAGCGCTGATTCGTGGCACGATTTCACCCATGAGTTCTCCAGACACCTACAGCCTTGATGCGATGCTCGCGGACCTTGAAGCATTGGTATCAGCTGAATCTCCTTCGCGAGACATTGAACGTTTGCAGGCTCACGCACAATTGTTGTCAGAACTTATGGAGCGCATGCTCGGGTCTGCACCAACGTTGATTGAATCGCCAGTCGGTCCACATATTCATTGGCGGGGCGGCAACGACCCAAAGGTTCTTATCTTGGGCCACCACGACACAGTGCACCCTGCTGGCACGTTGACTCGGTTGCCATTTGCAGTGCGTGACGGAATCGCAATCGGCCCTGGCGTTTTTGATATGAAGGCTGGAATTGTTCAAGCCATTTATGCTGTCGCTTCGTTAGAAGATTCTTCGCACGTAGAAATTTTGCTGAGTGCAGATGAAGAGATCGGTTCGCACGCATCACGGGCTCTTATTGAGGAGCGTGCAATTGCGTGTGGAGCTGTATTGGTGCTTGAACCAAGCGCGGATGGCGGCGCATTAAAGATTGGCCGCAAGGGAACTGGCACAATCACGCTGTCAATTGAAGGGCGCGCATCGCATGCGGGGCTCGAGCCTGAAAAGGGAATCAACTCATTGGTGGAATTGGCCGCATTGATTCCTCAGATTGTCGCCATTGCTGATGAGTCAATGGGAACAACAGTGACGCCAACGCTTGCGTCTGCCGGCACGGCAGACAATGTGGTGCCTGCGCTTACAACTTGTGCAGTTGATGTGCGTGTTGCTGTGCCAAGTGAGAAGCCGCGAGTAGAAGCTGCATTCGCTGCATTGCGTCTGCAACACCCAGAAGCTCGTCTCGTTGTTGGCGGTCAGATTGGTAGGCCACCAATGCATGAATCGGCAGCAGCTGGTTTATTTCCAATTGCAACTGCAGTGGCAATACGCATCGGTATCAGTGCTCTTGATGGAGTTGTTGTGGGCGGAGGCTCAGACGGCAACTTCACAGCTGCTGTTGGCGTTGAAACTCTTGATGGTTTAGGCGCAGTCGGTGGTGGTGCACATGGCGATACAGAACATGTTGTGGTTGCAACGATGCCGCAACGTGCAGCGTTATTGGCTGGCTTGTGTCAGGAATTGTCTTCGATGGCCAAGAGGCCACCGCTTGGCAACGTGCCAGCACCGCGATAAACCTGCAACTTCGCACGGCTGTCGTCGATATCAAGATTGCGCATGGTGAGTTGACCAATGCGGTCAAGCGGACCAAATGCTGAATCTTCTACACGTTCCATGCTGAGACGATCAGGTGCGTATGTGAGATTCGGACTTGTTGTATCAAGAATGCTGTAGTCATCTCCGCGACGTAAACGAACAGTGACTTCACCGGTGATTGCAGTGCCCACCCAACGCATGAGTGGTTCACGCAGCATCAGTGATTGCGGATCAAACCAACGACCTTCGTACAACAACCGACCTAGGCGGCGACCCATGGTGCGGTAATTCTCAAGTGTTGCTTCGTTATGAATACCGGTAGCAAGACGTTCGTATGCAATGTGCAGCAATGCAAGGCCTGGCGATTCGTAAATCCCACGGCTCTTTGCTTCGATGATGCGGTTTTCAATTTGGTCGCTCATGCCAAGTCCATGACGGCCACCAATGGCGTTCGCTTCTAAAACGAGATCAACCTGTGACTTGAATTCTTTGCCGTTAATGGCAACAGGGAAACCTTCGTGGAATCGAATGGAAACAACTTCTGATGCAATAGCAATGCTTTCGTCCCAATGAGCAACGCCCATGATTGGTTCGACAAGTTCCATGCCGTTGTTCAGCTCTTCCAACAGTTTTGCTTCGTGAGTTGCGCCCCAAATATTTGAGTCTGTTGAATACGCTTTTTCTTTCGAGGCTTTGTACGGCAATTTACGAGCGGTAAGGAATTCGCTCATCTCGGTACGTCCACCCATCTCGTCAACAAAGGTGGGGTCAAGCCATGGCTTGTAGATGCGCAGCGCAGGGTTCACCATGAGGCCATAGCGATAGAAGCGCTCGATGTCGTTGCCTTTGTACGTGCTGCCGTCACCCCAGATGTCGACTGAGTCTTGGCGCATCGCGCGCACAAGCAATGTTCCGGTTACAGCACGACCCAATGGGGTGGTGTTGAAATAGGTCTTGCCAGCTGTGGTGATGTGGAATGCACCACACTGCAATGCAATGAGGCCTTCGTGCACTAGTTCTTCGCGACAATCAACGAGGCGCGCGATCTCTGCGCCGTACTCTTTTGCTCGGTCGGGAATACCAGAGAGATTTGTTTCGTCTGGCTGTCCGAGGTCTGCTGTGTAGGCACACGGAATAGCGCCTTTTTCGCGCATCCACGCAACGGCTGCTGATGTATCTAGGCCACCAGAGAATGCAATGCCGACGCGTTCGCCAGCTGGGAGGGTGGTAAGTACCTTTGACATTCCCTTAACGGTACTGGCGCATGACCACGACTACAGCGATGGATTCCATCAGGGCAGCGATACCAATGACGACAACAGCAAGGGAGATGGCCGGGTTCGACGTAAGTTCAGCAATTCCAGTTGCAATCAGTGCAAGCGAGCACACCCAGCTGACGGTTGTCATATGGCGCGGATAGCGCAACGTGGCTACTAGAGGAATGAGGACGATGGCAAGGGGAATTGTGATGAGAAACGGCGATGCAGGTGCTGACGATGGTCCGAGCCACCATATGGGTCGCCCAATAGTGCGGCTAGAAATGGCTACAGCGAGCAGAGCCCCAAATACCCCTGCCCATGTGATTGTGGAGACAGTTCGCCACCCGTCGCTTGGGAGCACCTCAATCGGTTCGGGGGGAGTGTCGAAATCCATACTCGCCACCGTACTCAGCCGGCGTCCATGAGAAGCGACACCTATGGATAGCCTGCATTCGTATGGAAAAGTCGCCATTCAATAAATTGTCGATCTTTTTCCCCATGTGGAATGAGGAGTCATACATCGAGCGCGCAATTGATGCAGCGCGTGAAGAGTGTGAAGACCTGATGGCACAAGGCGACATTGCCGATTACGAAATGATTGTTATTGATGACGCGTCAACCGACAAGACCTTAGAAATTGCGCAACGTTTAGCTGCACAAGATTCGCGAGTAAAAGTGGTGCATCACCCCGAGAACCGCAAACTCGGTGGTTCAATGAAGTCTGGGTATGCGGCCGCTACTGGCGACCTAGTTCTGTACACCGATGCAGACTTGCCGTTTGACATGCATGATGTTCATAAGGCGATGCGTTTGCTTCGTTATTACAACGCAGACGTGGTGAGTGCATACCGCTTCGATCGCACCGGTGAAGGCTATGTACGTACGGTGTATTCCTTCTTCTACAACATCATGGTTCGAGTGTTGTTCGGAATTCGTATGCGGGATATCAACTTTGCCTTTAAGTTGTGTCGCACACGAATTTTTGACCATGTTGAACTGAAGAGCGAAGGGTCATTCATTGATGCCGAACTGGTGGTGAAGGCTCAGAAATTTGGGTACTCAGTGATTCAATTCGGAGTGGACTATTTCCCCCGAACTCGTGGAGTCTCGACATTGTCGTCTCCTTCCGTAATCCTGAAGATTTTGAAGGAAGCGCGCCAACTTCGTCGTGAAATTCGAGGCATTTCGCCCGTTGTTTAGGCTGAAGGTTGAGGCGCCCCCAGCGTTGGTAGCGTTTCGGTGCTGTGTCTGAACCACTTGAACCCGAAATCGCAATGCCGGTGCACCAGTCGTGGTGGGTGAGATGGCGTCAAGCAATCATTACGTCAGTGCTATTTGTAACTGTCGGTACTGGGGTTGCGGTCGCCAATAACAACCAGAGTCCCTCAACAACTACAACAACGGCGGTGACTGCGCCTGGGTTCTGCCCTGCAGATGCACCAATCACCTGTTACACATTGTCTCGCACAATCAGAGACGGCATGAAAGGCGCTGATGTTCGCCGTTTGCAACAGCGTCTCAAGGATTTACATTTCGATCCGGGCCGCATCGATGGCGTGTACGGCGGAGACACAACGATGGCTGTGTGGGCATTTCAAGCACTTGTGCAAAAGATGACACGCGATACTTTGGTTGATTTTGTGACGCCAGTACTTTGGGAATCAATGCGCGGTGACGTCACGATTACGCCACGGCGTCAACCTGGAACTCCAAATCATGTCGAGGTGTATTTGCCAGAACAAGTCCTAGCTGTCTTTAAAGGAACACAATTAATCCTTGTGTCGCATATCTCAACAGGTACCGGACAGAAGTGGTGCGAAGAGGTAACGATTGACCCCGGCGAAGAGGGTAATAAAACTGCCGTGCCATTGAAAGATGGCGTGTGCGGTGAAGCCATTACACCTGGCGGCATTTATTACTTTTATAATCGCAAACTCGGACAACGTCAGAGCAAATTAGGCACGATGTGGAATCCGGTGTATTTCAACTTCGGCATTGCGATTCACGGCGCGATGATGGTTCCTAAAGAACCTGCGTCACATGGCTGCGTGCGCATTCCCATCTTTGTGTCGAACTACTTTCCTGCATTGGTGCAATACAACGACCGTGTGTATGTGTTTGACGGGGTCAAGCAACCAGAAGATTACGGATCATTGGCACCACCATGGGATAAGAAAGATCCGAACTACACCACCACGACATCGACTTCCACAACGACGTCGACTGTGCCCGTAGCTACAAGCACGACGGTTGCGCCGAAGTCAACAGTGCCGAAAACGACGGTTGCTCCTGTCGGGGTTACAACTACAGCGCCGGTGGTCCCTTCTTAAGTAGCGATTGCAACTGTGACGGTGCATTCAAATACGTCAGCAAGAAGCGCTGTGCGCTGTTGCGTGGCATATAGGTTCAAATCAAGGTCAGCGCGTTTTTTGCCATGAAGAGCAATTTGCAATGATGTGTTCTTCTGACTGACAGACACCGACGTTGTGCGGCCGTCATGTGTGCGGTCTAGTCCGATTGCAATCCGCAAAATCGCCGCCAACATACGAACTGCATGTTGGTCTGTTTCCGATAGCGCAGCAAACGCAGCATGTTGAAGTTTCGGTTCGCTCTTTCTGTGGTAGCGAGCTATTTGAGCTATCAATTCAATTTCGTGGTCAGTGAAACCGACTAGGTCTGCATTGCGCACGATGTAATAGGTATGAAGGTGGTGCCGAGCGTGAGAGACAATCAACCCAACATTGGCGAGCACGGCTGCAGCCTCTAAGTACAAACGATGATGAGGGTCTAGTTCATATAAATGTGACAACTCATCAAAGAGCATGCACGACAGGTGGGCAACCTTGAGGCTGTGGGAAGGGTCGTCATCGCACCGCTCGGCTAACTTTCGGGCACTCTGAATAGCAACATTGTGTAGGTCGTTGTTGACGTCGGGGTCTAGTCGTTGCGCGGCATCAAGCAGCACGCCTTCTCGCAGGGCATAGTCGCAATACATGAATGAAGTGATGGCGAATGACTCTGCCAAGGTTTCGAGAATGAGTGCACCCGCCAAGATGATGTCGACACGATCAGCATCAAGACCTTCCAATTGTGATCGCTCAACAAGTGTGGACAAAGCAATCATTCTGGTGACCTGCTGGAGTTCCTCGGCAATAAAGAGGACACCATTCATTGATCGCGGTGTTTCGTCGTGTGTCAACATCCAGCACATTCGAGCAAGTGTCTCGCCAGTTCCCGAGGACACGATTGCAACTTCGTGACCAAGCTTGAGAACTTCTCGCTTTACGGGTTCAACCGTTGAAGCAATAAACTTGGAGCACGAAGAAACTGAGGCAGGGTGCGTTGAGCCATTTGGAAAGAAGCGATTGGACAATCGCACAGCACCAATTTTGAAACTGCGAACAAACAGTTCTTCCGTATGGTCAAAAATTACAACTTCTGTTGATCCACCGCCGATATCAATCAGTAGCGAACGTTTATCGGATAGGGGAAGGGCTTGTAAAACTCCGAGGTGAATGAGTCGCGCTTCTTCGACTCCTGAGATGACCTCAATATCAATTCCGGCCTCATTGGCAACTCGGTCGACGAAGTCTGAGGAGTTCTTGGCTTCGCGTACAGCACTCGTTGCGACTGCAAAGACACTTGCTCGGTGCGCATCAGCGACACGCCGCATGTGTCGCAATGCTTCGATGCCTCGTTCCATTGCCTCGGGGCTCAGTATTTTCATATCGCCACCGCCTTCGCCGAGGCGCGTATTGTCTTTTTCGCGAGCAATGACCTCGAAGCCGGAATCACTAACTTTTGCGACAACCATGTGAATGCTGTTGGTGCCGATATCTATGGCGGCAATGATGCGTGTCGAAAAGTTCATGATGTGACAATGGTCCACATTGCAAAACTGATCTTCATGAATGTCACCGTAGTAGCGTAACGTGAATGTCGAACGCAGTACCAACCGTTCTTACAGACCTCATTCCGATGCCACGCGTCATGGAAAAGTCAGTGGCGCGTGATGTCACGCTCGTCGTGGGCGGAGCATTGTTCACTGCTTTGTGTGCCCAAATAGTTGTTCATCTTGGTTTCACGCCCGTGCCTATTACTGGTCAAACATTTGCCGTATTAGCTGTAGGTGGTGCGCTAGGTTCACGCCGCGCGATTGCCAGTCAGGCGCTCTACTGGCTACTTGGCGCTATCGGATTGCCTTTTTATGCTGATGCATCAGGTGGCTGGAGTCGTGCAACAGGATCAACGTTTGGCTACTTCGTCGGTTTCGTTGCTGCTGCAGGCATTGTGGGTTGGTATGCCGATCGTCGCGATGACCGCAACTTCGTAACGTCTTTATCAGCAATGGCCTTGAGCACCGCTGTAATTTATTTCTTTGGCGCAATGTGGCTGGCACATTCAATTGGTGTCCCGGTTGCCACTGGAGACACAAATGCCATCACTCTTGGTGTGGCTCCGTTCCTTGCAGGTGACGCAGTGAAGTTGGTTCTGGCAGCACTAGTCAGCCCCGTTGGCTGGGCTTTGTATTACGCAAAGCCACGCTAAACCTCCAGAGGCACGGCTGGGTCATACTTGGGTATGGCTGAACAATCAATGAACAAGAGCGCAGAGGCCAGTCGCAAGCGTGGACGACCTGCGGACACGGATTCCACAGACACTCACGATCGCATTGTGCTTTGTGCGCGTGAACGTTTTGCAGCAGAGGGATTCGAAGGCACAACGAATCGCGAGATTGCCGAGACAGCGCAAGTGTCTAGTGCGGCGTTGTATCACTACTTTCCTTCGAAGGTAGATATTTACATTGCGGTGTGTGATTCCATCACTGAAATTTTTGTGGATGTTTTTGCTCGAGTGAAGGCATCTGAGACCACTCTTGAGGCACGGCTTGTTGCACTGTTTGCAGAAGTCGGAACACTGGGGGAAAGCGCCCCTTCTACTGTCGGATTCATCACGGGTATTTCGGCAGTAGTACAAAAGCACCCCGAAGTGTCGAAAGGTACCGATGCCTTCGGCAAGGAATTTGGTCGAAATATTATTGACCTCATTACGACGGCAAAAGAAGCTGATCAAATCTTGCAGGGCACAACAGTGCAGTCATTCGCCGATCTAGTGTCCTCTGTTCTGGCCGGATTAGGCAGAATGAGTGCTCGAGGAGACCAATCACGCCATGTTGCAGTGGCTGCTGCCTTCTTAAGACTGATTCATACTGCTGCACAGAAGTAAGTTGGCGTCATGGACGCCGAGGTATTTCATTCGCTGAAGAATCTGACTCACGGTGTCGCACCACTCACTGACCTGTTTCACGCAGATCCCGTCCGTAGTGAATGGTTGACAGTGGATGCCTGCGGAATTCATGCGGACTTCTCCCGTCAACGCATCAATAAGACCCTGTATGAAGCACTGCTTCACGCAGTTGACGTTGCGGATATTCAAGGTTCATTCAAAAAGATGATGGCCGGTGACATTATGAATGTCACTGAAGACCGCGCGGTCGGGCACATTGCATTGCGTGCACCAGCCACGTCATCGCCAATGGCTCAGCAGGCGTCGGGGCAATTAGAGCGAGCAAAGGCGGTGGCCGATGGTGTGCGCTCTGGCTCAGTATGTGGCGCAAGTGGAAAACAGTTTGCGACGGTTATCAATATTGGTATCGGTGGTAGCGATCTTGGTCCAGCAATGGTTACACGTGCACTACGGCGGCTCGCCAACGGACCTGTTGTGAAATTCGTTTCCAATATTGATGCAGCAGATCTTGACGAGGCATTGCACGGTGCACATCCTGAAACCACGTTGTTTGTCATTTCATCAAAAACATTTACCACGCTTGAAACGATGCACAATGCAGAACGTGCACGCCGGTGGATACAGACAAATGTTCCGGATTGGGCACACCATTTTGTGGCCGCAACGTCGCATACCGAGGCTGCTCTGAATTGGGGCATCAAGAAGGAACATTGCCTCGAATTCTTTGACTGGGTTGGCGGGCGTTTTTCGTTGTCGTCGGTGATTGGGTTTCCGGTCATGTGCGCAATTGGGGCAGACCAATTCAGTGAATTTCTCGCCGGAATGGCCGATATGGACAGCCACCTCGTGACTGCGCCGACGGAACACAATTTGCCGGTGGTGCATGCATTGATGTGGTGGATGAATAGCGCGCTTCACGGGTTTCCGACGGTTGCTGTAATTCCGTACAGCCATGACTTGTCACGACTGCCTGCGTATCTTCAACAACTCGTGATGGAGAGTAATGGAAAATCTGTCGGGGTTGATGGTCGTTCAGTTCTCGGCGGCACGAGCCCTGTGGTCTGGGGTGAAGCAGGAACGAATGGCCAGCATGCGTTCTTTCAAATGTTGCATCAAGGAACTCACATTGTCCCTGTTGAATTTGTAACAACAGCATCGTCTCTTGGCACAGATTATGAAGCACACGACTTGTTGTTTGCCAATGTGATTGCCCAATCTGAAGCGTTAGCCGCTGGGCGAACTCACGGTGAACCGCATAAGACATTTGAAGGAAATCGACCAAGCAGTGTTCTGGTTCTTGATGAACTCAACCCACGAGGGCTTGGCTCTCTCATCGCCATGTATGAACATTCGGCAGTGATTCAGGGGTGGCTCATGGGTGTCAATAGTTTTGATCAGTGGGGCGTGGAACTTGGCAAAGTATTGGCCGTTGACGTTGCTTCTGCGATTGCAGGCGGCTCTCAACCTGACACAAAAACTATGACACACCCCTTGCTGAATTGGTATATATCAATTCGAAAAAAACTGCCACGCAACCAATAACAAAGGGGATAACCTGCATGCAATGGCAAGTGCATCTTCGAAGCCCATCATCAATTCTGCGGAACGTATGTTGAATCTCGTCGCATTGCTGACAGAGTCAAATCGTCCATTGACATTGGAAGATATCGGCAACTACATGGAGAATCAGTATCCAGTAAAAGCTGAGGCTCGGCGTACTGCATTTGAACGAGACAAAAAATCACTACGCAAACTAGGTGTGCCCATCACGATGCAAGTACTTGGTGGAAATGATGCCGGCAAGACTGCGTATTCCATTGATCGCACTGAATACAAGCTGATCAATTTTGATCTGACAGAAGATGAACTGTCGGCATTGCAGCAAGCCGCAGCGCTTGTGCAGATCGATACGCAGTGGGGAAAGCAAGCTGTTCAGTGGCTTGGTGGCGATATTGATGAGTCGCCGTCGCACACTGTTGCGCACGTTGATGCTCGTTCCCAGGAACTGCCACAGTTGTGGTCAGCCATCGCAAAAAGTTGTCAAATCTCGTTCCCGTATCACGGCCGCGTTCGCACGGTGCATCCGTACGGCCTTATCTCACGTAGCGGGTTCTGGTATCTCGTCGCTTTTGACACTGACCGTCAGGCAAAAGTGACCTATCGTGTCGACCGTTTTGAAGCTGTAGCCACAATTGGCGCGCCAGAATCTTTTGTTCGGCCGGCAGATTTCAATCTTGCAACTGCATTCGAACGCGATGCAAAGGCATTTCCTGGCACAGACACAGAAGTGGCGGTAGTGCGCCTTGACAGCCGTATCGCTCCTGGTGTCGTTCGAGAACTTGGCGATGATGCAATTGTTGCTGTACGCATCGACGGTTCTGTTGATGTAGAAGTGTCATGCGGCAATCGTGTTGCATTTCGCTCTTGGTTGTACGCAATGGTCGATCGGGCTGAAGTCATTTCTCCTGAATCTGTGCGCAATGAAATTGTGGCTGACTTGGTACGACTTTCGGGCGGTAAATCATGAGTGCAAAGCGTGGCCCTCGTTCATCAGAAGTGCGTGTCAGTGGTTTATTGCGAATGCTGCCATGGCTGATGAAACAAGAACGCGTGTCAGTAGCAAAAATGGCCAAGCAGTTTTCAATGTCAGAGTCTGATCTCATTGAAGACATTGAAATGGCCTCAATGTGCGGAGTGCCTCCGTACACACCCTTTGAACTCACTGATATTTACATTGACGATGGATACATTTTTGTAGGGGTAAACAAGCGGTTCGAACGAAGCCTGGAACTCACCTCGTCAGAGGCGTTTGGGTTGAACCTCATGGCGGCAGCAGCAAAGGAATTGCCCGGCTTTACAAGAGGCAAAGATTTGAAGAGCGCAGTAAAGAAATTGCGCAAAGTGCTCGGCGATGATGTTGTCGACGTTGATATTGAATCGCCAACTTTTTTGTCCGTAGTCACCGAAGCGGCATCATCTGGTCAACGTGTACGAATGACGTATTGGACCCCTGCTCGAAACGAAGAATCGGAACGCACAATTACTGTTCGCACAGTCTTTGTTGACCGTGGACATTGGTACATTCGCGCCGATGACGATGCATCGAATGACAGTCGACATTTCCGCGTAGATCGAATTCGCTCCGTGTCGCTTTTGGATGAATTTGTTGCAGTCTCTGATGCCACGGCTCAGATTCCCGCTTGGTTTGCCGATGTGTCGGGCAGTGAAACTGTTACAGCTGAAGTTGCTGCATCTGCAGCATGGGTAGTGGAAACATATCCGTGCACAGTGCGAGAAGAGCGTGTAGACGGCTCGTACCTGATTGACATCGTGTCAAATAGCGAGCATTGGCTCGGGCGTTTGCTTCTTCGTGCAGGTGGTGCAATCACAGTGGTGGCCCCAATTGAAATGGCATCGGTGCAAGCCCGAACTGCCAAGGCTGTACTGGCGCGTTACGGCGCGAATAGTTCAGATACCTGATCAGGCGTTTCGACACCCAATTCTTTGATGAGGTGCATGAGAAGTTGCGCAGTAGCTGTGGCATCTGACTTTGCATCATGCACCTGGTCTCGTTCGATGCCGTAGTGCTCACACAAAGCAAAAAGATTATGTCGGCGTGTGGTGTCTGTTCCAGCGGTGCGCCGTGAGAGTTCTAGTGTGTCGATGTGAATTTCAACCTGACCTTCGATGCCAACACGTTCAGATTCGGCATGAAGAAAACCAAGATCAAAGGATGCATTGTGAGCGGTAAAGACATTGCCTGCGCTGATGCTCCAGAGTTGTTCGAGCGCCAGTCGTAATGGCATTCCGCTAGAGACTTGTTCGGCTGAAATGCCATGAATATGTTCGGCTCCGTGCTGATATTCGGCAGGATTTTCGGGTTTAACAATGGTGTCGAATGAATCGACAATGTGGCCCTCACCATTCACTATGACTGCTGCTAGTTGCACAATGCGATCTGTTTCTGGATTGAGGCCAGTTGTTTCGAAGTCGACAACAGCGAATGACACATTGCGCATGCCTAGCTGGGCCGTAGATAGTTCCTGTGAAGTCATAGATTGCACCTTAGAGCGGGGGTGGGGCATGGTGATGTAATCATCGTGTGACATCAACCCGCCGGTGGTGTCATTACATCGATAATGGTTTGTTTATCGAAGTAGTCGCGCCACAAAGAAATCTTTCCACCGCGAATTTCAAAGACTCCAGCGACAGGAAGAGTTGTCCACCTGCCGTGAATCTCCACTCGGTCGTCACGTTCGTTCAGCACAATGCCAGAATCGAGCGTGCCGCTTGATGTTTGACGGAGAATTTTCCAGTCGATGCCAGTGCACATGCTGAAGAAACCATTCAGTGTGTCTTGAAGCCCCTGCGGGCCAAATGTTTTACCCATTGGCACATTGTCGTATTCAAAATCATTTGTGACCATGGCTGCTGCAGATTCAAGATCGCGTGACACCAAAAGTGAGATGAATTCCCGAATAAGGGAATCAGGTGTATGAGAAGTAGCCATGACACGATTGTGTCATGTGGTGCTACAGAAGTTCTGCTGCGAGGCTTGCCACTTCGCTGCGTTCACATGCAGCAAGGGTGACATGACCGAAACACCGCTGGTTAGCAAAGGCGTGAATCAGCACAGCAAGGGCGTTGTTCGACTCTCCCATGTACGGCGCATCAATCTGGCTGGTGTCGCCCGTAAAGACCACTTTCGTACCTTCGCCAATACGGGTAAGTATCGTCTTCAATGTCGTGGGTTCGAGATTCTGGGCTTCGTCGACTACGACGAACTGGCGATGCAGTGAGCGCCCACGCAAGAAAGTGACAGATTCAAGAGTGAGTTGCGAACGAGCGGTTAAGTCTTCAATGAGGCGCCTTGCGTCGTTGCTTGAGCGTTGGTCGGTTAGCGCAACAATTGCGTCGTGAATGGCTGACATCCACGGGTCAAGTTTCTCGTCGAGTCCGCCAGGCAGGAAACCGACATCGGCTCGACCGACCGCTACTAACGGGCGATAAACAGCAAGCTTCTCGTATGCGCGAGATTCGACTACTTGTTCTAGGCCAGCAGCGATAGCCATCACGGTCTTGCCTGTACCAGCGCGGCCATCAAGAGCCACCACGCTGACATCGGGGTCCATCAGAAGTTCAAGTGCAAAACGTTGTTCTTTTGATCGGGAACGAAGTCCCCACGCCTCAGGTGACGTTGTAGCAAGAAGTTCCACAGTGTCACCGGTGCTGCGAACCAGAGCCGATTGGGAACCGGAACGGACAACAGCAAATTCATTTGTCGTGAGGTGAGTCTCTGCATCAAACTCGTCAGAAGAAATTTCACCGTGTTCGTATAGCGCATTGACAACCGCTGACGACACTTCGAGTGTGAACCAACCCATTGGACGAGTATGAGCAGATCTGCCTACAGGCTGATGCTCTGCTGCAACAAGTCCCAAATGAGCTGCTTTAATGCGCAAACCAGCGTCGTTCGAAATAATTTGCGTTGGAGCCTTCAAAGATTGTCCGAGAGCTGCCCCAATAATGCGATTGTCTGGAATCTCTGGATTTAGGCCGTTCTCAATTAACAAATGCCGCTGAATTCCGTTGACTTCAATATGAACCGTTGCTCCGCCTGGTTCCTGATTCAAAGGAACGGGAAGGTGAATGGACCCGCCAGCGCTGCGACGCAAATCTTCAATCGTGCGTAATGCAGTTCGTGCTGCGCGGCCCACATCATCCGGGCGGCTCTTCAGACCATCAAGTTCTTCCACCACGGTGAGAGGAATAACTACATCGCAACCAGGGAAGGAATGAAGACAACCAGGGTCTGCCACAAGAACTGAAGTGTCAAGAACGATACGAGTACGCACGCCAATGGGGTACTCCGAAGTGCTCGTCATGGTGTCATCTGGTGACTCCATGTCGGCACCGATCTGCTCCGCAACACGATCGATATCTCATCTTGACACCACCGATTCGTCCAAGTGGTGGATGCTCGAGGCCCTGAACAAAGTATTCATGTCGACGTAACTTTTTCGTCTCTTCGCATATGCAGGAAATGAAAAATTGTGTTCGTCAGAGCTGTGATGCAGAAATTTTGTCATCTTTCAGAATTTTTTTTAATATTTTTTCAGTGTCAGATTTCTCATATTTTGAACTTCGTGATGAGTACGAATTGCAATTGTGATCAGTGCAATTGCAAACAACACATTGAGTCGCATTGATAGTGACGTGCGAAAAATCACTGAAAGTCACAGATCGAAAATGGTGTTGCGAAGCCTGCAAAGCCTTACCACATATGGGTTAGCGAGAAAATGCTTGTCAATCTCTTCTGATTCTCACAACAAATAGTGTGAGGCCAAATTGCGCAGACGCAGCAGTAACGCAAGATTGGATCAACCAATGAGAACAGTAAAAATGCTTTTGCTTGTACATCATCAGAACGTTCAAAAACTAGATAGTTGCATTTGCAACAAGTCGAATGCTTGCTTTTTGTGATCAAAGCAGTTCAAATTGTTTGACAACTCCGATTCCGGGGAGGAATACACAATGACAAAAGCAGAACTCATCGAAGAGGTATCAAAGGCAGCAGAGTGCTCGAAGGCAGACGCCGAGCGCACTCTTGCCGCATTCTTTGACCTAATTGTTGCTTCTACTAAGAAGGGCGAAAAAGTGGCATGGCCGGGCTTCGGCTCGTTCAGCACCACCGATCGCAAGGAGAGGACTGGCCGTAACCCACAAACGGGTGCAGCAGTAACAGTCCCCGCCTCAACCGCGATGAAATTCACAGCGAGCTCTACATTAAAAGCTCAGCTGAACCCAAACCGTAAGTAACCACTTACACAACGAGAGGAAACTCAAGTGGCAGCAAAGAAAAAAGCAGCAGCTAAAAAAGCTCCTGCACGCAAGAAGAAAGCAGCAGCTAAGAAAGCTCCTGCACGTAAGAAGAAAGCAGCAGCCAAGAAGGCTCCTGCAAAGCGCAAGAAAGCAGCCAAGAAGGCTGCTCCTGCACGCAAGAAGAAAGCAGCAGCTAAAAAGGCTCCTGCAAAGCGCAAGAAAGCAGCCAAAAAAGCTGCTCCTGCACGCAAGAAAAAAGCAGCAGCTAAAAAGGCTCCTGCAAAGCGTAAGAAAGCAGCCAAGAAGGCCGCTCCTGCACGCAAGAAGAAGGCCACTCGTAAGAAGGCCGCTGCAAAGAAGGCCTCGGCCTTCTTTACAACTTCAAATCAGTAGAACCCTCGGGTTCGGAGTGTCGGAATGGGGGGCGAAAGCCCTCCATTTCACTTTCTCCGGACAAGTTCTCACCGTTGCATTTCGGGCACACTTGTGGAATGCCTAGCAACACTGACCTTGTACTCACAGATCTCATTGCTGAGGTAGCAGCACTCGATGCTCATGTAGATGGAATGACTGATTCTGATTGGTCAGTTCCAACGCCAGCACCGGGCTGGGATGTAAAAGATCAAATCATTCACTTAGGTCTCATTGATCGTCGGGCCATGTGGTCAATGGTTGACCCTGATCGTTTCGCTAGTGACATGTCGTCGATGATGACCTCTGGTGGTTTGGATGCCATCCATAACTCTGAACGTAAAAAGACACCACAACAATTGCTCGAGTGGTGGCGCGAAGGCGCGGCAGATCTGGCTCGTGCGGCGCAATCAATTGATCTGTCGGCACGGTGCAAATGGTACGGGCCATCAATGTCTGGCACTTCTATGTTGACTGCTCGCTTAATGGAGACCTGGGCGCACGGGCAAGACATTGCAGATGCATTGAAGTGGACTCGCACATCGACAGATCGTTTGAAGCACATCGCTCATATCGGAGTGCGCGCAATGCCCTTTGCGTTTGCATCAAACAAACTGCCAATTCCTGAAGGAAATGTATTCGTTTCACTCACGAGTCCGAGTGGTGATACGTGGACATGGGGAGACGAGTCAGCAGATTCTTCCGTCACCGGACCAGCGTTGGGGTTCTGTTTAGCAGTGACGCAACGTCGACACATTGACGACTGTGGGTTAACAACAATCGGAGAGCCAGCATCGACATGGATGCCAATTGCGCAGAGTTTTGCGGGGCCGCCAGGTGTTGGCAGAGTTGCTGGGCAGTTCTCTTAAAGCCTGTTCATGAGGTGAAAGATCTCAGCAGCCGCAAATCCGTGTGGTGCGCCCAGGTCGCTCATGCGCTGACGCATCCGTGAGCGGAACACTTCCATACCGTCTTCGTCTGTTGCTTTCATGGTTGATTCAAACTGGCTTTCATGGCGCTCTAACGCAGTGAGTTTGATAGGCACCCATGGGGAAATATCTTCCACGTGGTTTGGTTCATCAGCTTCCCATAACAACAATGCATCGGGACGATGGTGAACCACGCCGTGATCAGTGAAGTGATGCTTTAAGAAATGCGGGTCGCGCGCAGCGACAATTGCATCGCACACATTCAGGCCAGTATTGCGATGGTCAGGGTGGAGGCGATATCGCTTCCACGGATCATGTGACAAGACCACATCTGGCTTCAGCATACGAATAGCAAGAGCAATGCGATCGATCGCTTCTTTGGAATGTTCAAGTTCTCCGTCGATATAGCCAAGAAAAGACACCGTGCCTGATGTGCCAAGTGCGCTGGCTGCATTGCGTTGTTCGACTTGGCGTGACTGCACAAGTGCTGCAGTATCGGCGGCAGGGTTCCATGTGCCTTTTGAACCATCTGTGCACACAAGGTGGTGCACGACTGCGCCTTCTGCAGACCATTTGGCAAGAGTGCCGCCGCTGCCGAACTCAATATCGTCGGGGTGCGCGCCGATTGCGAGAACAATCTTTGGAGTGGCGAAATTTGACGTAAAGGCGGTTGCCGTTACTGGTGGTTGGCCTGGTTCGTTTGCGCTCATGTTTGTTCCGTTTCTCTTCGTGCTAGTTCACTTAAGTCATCTGCTGTGTCAAGGTCGAGTCCCAAAGCGTTATCAACGATGATTTCATATTCAAGTCCCGCATCTACTGCGAGACGAATGTGGTTATCGCAACTGCCTGGGCCGTACGCAGTAGTGAATGAACTGCTGGCAGGGAAACTAAGAACATTGGTGCCATCGCGATGGCGGTCGGGAACAAGACTTACTTTGCCTTCTCGCGCAATGTGGTCGAAACTGACTGCAAGGGGAAGATCTGCATGAGCAACGATGATGTGATCCGCGCCATCTGCCTGGGCAGTTGCACGTCCCGTTGCAACAGCAATATCAAGACCAGGTATCTGGCAGTCAACAACGCGCGCACCAAGTGCAGTTGCCCACGATGCGACATCTTCGTCTGAACACACCACATAGGTGGGTAATGACAGTGCTGCTCTCACAACAGTCTCAGCACACGATTGAGCAAGTGCAGAACGTTGTGTAGCGGTCAAGGTGTCAGCAAGACGCCCTTTGGCCATGGTGAATGACTTCACGGGGATCACAACGGCGAGATGCACCTAGTCAGCCTACGAACCCTGTTGGGCTTGTGACCTACGCTAGAGACATGGCAGAGATTCGTATGGCAGTAGTGGGTGCCGGTTCATGGGGCACCACGGTCGCCTCGTTGGCGGCTGCCAACACCCCAACGGTTCTGTGGGCCCGCCGTGATTCGGTTGTTGACAGCATCAACACAAATCATGTCAACCCTGATTACATCACTGGCGTAGCGCTATCACCTGGCTTGCGGGCCACATCGTCCTTGAGTGAAGCAGTCAGTACTGCAGACGTTGTCGTGATGGCAGTACCGTCTCAGGGTTTTCGCCAAGTTCTGACTGAGGCAAAGTCATACATTCGTGCGTGGGTGCCCATTGTCAGTTTGGCGAAAGGTCTTGAGGCGGGCTCAATGTTGCGCATGTCGCAAGTGGCCAATGAAGTGATGCCCGGTCATCCTGTTGCGGTGTTGACAGGTCCGAACCTTGCATCAGAAATTTCTGTTGGTCAACCAGCTGCCAGTGTCGTTGCTATTGATGATGCGGTCATCGCTACAGCACTTCAAGAACTGTTTTCTACGCCCACCTTTCGTGTGTACACGAACCCAGATGTTGTCGGGTGTGAAATTGCTGGCGTTGTAAAAAATGTCATTGCTATTGCAGCAGGTATGGCAAAAGGCATGGGATTCGGTGACAACACTCGAGCATCGCTAATTACTCGCGGCCTTGCTGAAATGACACGACTTGCTGTTGCGCTTGGTGGCGACCCTGTGTCGCTTGCGGGTCTTGCTGGCATGGGTGACCTCATCGCCACATGTTCATCTCAGAGCAGTCGAAATACGTCGGTTGGAATGCGTCTTGGCGCAGGCGAAGCATTGGCAGACATTCTTGGTTCCACCACAATGGTCGCTGAAGGCGTACGTAGTTCAGCAATAGTTCTTGAATTGGCCCAGCAGTATGGAGTTGATATGCCGATCACCGAGCAAGTTGTTGCCGTGTGTCACAACGGATTATCCGCATCTGAAGGTTTACTGTCATTGATGTCTCGTCGTTCACGTCCAGAAGCTCAACTATGAGCCGCGTTATTGGTAATCGCGGAGGCACGTGGCGCGGAACTGTTTCTGAACACGGCACTCTGACCCCGGCTGATGGTGGCGCCGAACTTGCATGGCATGTTGCAGGCGATGACAGGTGGTATTCGCCAGCGTCCGAGCCAACACTTCGTCAGAAGTGGTACGCAGGATTCCCAGTCTGTGAAACACGAATTCGTGTTGGCAATGGCGATATTGTGCAACGCATGTATTGCGTGGCTGATAGTGGCGGTATGACCGTCATTGAATTTGAAAATGAGTCAACTCTTCCTGTTGCTATCGCTGTCACTCGTTCCGATGTATTGACCACGCGTAAACCAATTGATAATCCACCTGCTGGAATTGATTTGCCTGCTGGCTCTATGGTGATACCCCTTGGGCACAAGAGCACTGCGCGCATTGCTTTGGCACATGTCAATCCATCATCTGGGCCGCTACCTGATGATGTTGCGGATCACCAACAAGTGGTGCGTGGTTGGGAAACAGCCTGCGACCTTGCGTCGCGTATCACCATGCCAGACCATTCAGTGGTGGCGGGCATTGCCCGTGTGCGAAGCGATCTGCTGTTAGGTGTCGGCGCAACAGAAGACGCCTCAATCGAATTGGTTCGTCTTGCTGAAACGCATCGAGACTCCATTGTTGACGTAGTGGAAGCAGTGCAGCGTCGTGTGAAAGCAGAAAAGCGTGCTCGAGTGTTGCAGTGGGATACACCTCATCTCATGGCGTCTGCTGCGCGAGCATGTGTATTGCTAGATGATGAAGTTGCCGCGAACGATATTGGCTCAACGTGGTTGCGCATGGCTGACCGCGACTTACAAGAACTCCCGATAGAGATTCCCGCTGGACTCGGAGCAATTGCATGGGCTGAATCATTATTGGCACAGGCGTCACCAAGTGGTGGACACTGTGTGTTGCTGCCTCACGGCATTCCAGAAACGTGGTGGGGTTCAGCGTTCGAAGCTCACGGCATCACCGCTGATCCGTATCGCACGATTTCATTTGCTGTCCGTTGGCATGGGCCTCGACCTGCTGTGTTGTGGGAAATTACGGGTGCAGCTGGCTTGTTGATTACAGGCGGCGCAGCTGACCCGTCGTGGCACACCACTGATGCTTCCGGTGAAGCACTGCTGGCAGCGCCTGTATCTGTCTTGCTTTCTAACGATCAGTAAAAAGCTCGAACGTGTCGCCGACAGCAATGTCGCCACACGTTGTGACCATGGCATAGAGACGGCATTGATCGCCTCGTTCGTGGCTCATGCGCTTGAAGTCTTTGTTCAGAAACCAATCGTTGTTCTGCTTGCACGGAATTGCATACGCCGTGAGAAATCCGCGCATGGTTCCTATGCGAAAGTGCGCACCTGGGCGAAACGCTTCGGCGGGAATACCCGCAACCGTGATGTTTTCTCCCGCGTAGCCGGGCGCTATGGGGTGACCTTCGGAACGCAAAGTTTCAATGGCATCAGTTGACCAAATGCACAGTGCTTGCCAAGGTCTGCCGTGGTGGGCACGTGCTGACTGCACATCGCCTTCGACACCTTTCCATCCGATCACAGCAGAATCAATTGGCTTCTTCGGTAATCCTTTAGAAGCATGTAAGTGCGCAATAGTGCCGACATGCTCAATCGCAAGAGAGCGCATGGTGGGAAAGAAGCGCCACATTGCTGCGAGAAGTGATTCGATTTGTGGTGCAGTGAGCTGGTCGTACTTTGCCAGTATTGAATCAGTCAGTGCAGAAAATGCAGTGTCAACATTCTCAAGTGCTGGAAGTGCAATGCCGGCCAGTGATGACATTTCAGCAAGGTAGCCACGTGCGCCTGCAAGCCAACCATCTGGAATGGTGGACATGTGTGTGTGGTGGCCCCAAATGTCATTCAGATTGGCAATGGTCCGCTGTGCATCTTGGGCCGTATACGAATAGTGACCGACATTGATGGATGCGGAGCGAGCCATGTTCGAAGCCTACGCTCTGCTTTATGGCACGACCAGTTCCCACTCTTGACTACGAGCGCGAACTGATGGCAACTGGTGCTCGCATCATTGCCGGGATGGACGAAGTGGGTCGTGGCGCAATTGCTGGGCCAGTCACCATCGGAGTTGTTGCGATTGATGCAACGATTGGCGCAGTGCCTGAAGGTTTGGCCGATTCGAAATTGATGACGCCAAAACGCAGAGAAGCAATGGTGCCAATTGCAAAAGAGTGGGGCCTTGCGTGGGCAACAGGTTCTGCCACGGCAGCCGAAATTGATAAGTACGGAATTATGACTGCATTGAGTCTTGCGGGCAGTCGCGCTTTGACAGCACTGGGAGTGCAGCCAGACATCATCATTCTTGATGGCAATAACAGTTTTCTACTTGAAGAAGATAATGGGCCACGCATTGTGACACGCATCAAAGGCGACCAAACATGCGCGAGCGTGTCGGCAGCCAGTGTTATTGCAAAAGTAGAACGTGATGCGTTGATGACGCAATTACATGAGCAGTTTCCACACTACGGATGGAGCGGTAACAAGGGCTATGGCGCAGCAGTACACACTGATGCAATAAAGATTCACGGTGTCACTGACCTGCATCGCAAGTCGTGGAACTTAGGTGTTTAGCTCTTAGCGCCTGAGACTTTGATGTCTTTAAATGGAGACACAGAGTCGATTCCCATGTCCTTTGGAAGACCAAGGACGCGCTCACCAACGATGTTGCGCATCACTTCGTCTGAACCACCGGCAATACGAAGGCCAGGTGCACCAAGTACGAAGTTTGACCATGCGTAGGTGCCCCATTCGCCACTGTCTGCGATGAGCTTTGGTCCGAGAACATGTGACACGAACTTCACAAGACGAGCTTGGTTGTTCACCAATACCATCTTGCCAACCGAACCTTCAGGTCCAGGAAGTTTTCCGGCCTTGGCTGATGCTGCTGTGCGCTGAGCGTTCATTGCAGCAATGCGGTAGTTCATGATGATGTCTGCAAGTTGCACACGAATGAGTGGGTCTGTGTCAAGTCCGTAATGCTTGACCATTGCAATCACGCGGGTGAGCAAGTTGCTGTCGCCAGCGTTGCCGCCACCGATTGACGCGCGCTCGTTCATGAGGGTGGTGAGAGCTACGTTCCAGCCGTTATTGATGTCACCAAGACGGTGATCATCACGTACGCGGACTTCGTTAAAGAAGATTTCGTTGAAGCTTGCGCCGCCGGTCATCTGCTTGAGTGGACGAATATCTACGCCAGGAGCTTTCATGTCGACAATAAAGCCAGTAAGACCCTTGTGCTTTGGCATATCCCAGTCGGTACGGCAGATGATTTCACCAATGTCTGAGTAGTGCGCACCTGAGGTCCACACTTTTTGACCAGTGATGATCCACTCGTCGCCGTCTTTGACAGCTTTTGTGGTGAGTGATGCAAGGTCTGAACCTGCACCTGGCTCTGAGAACAATTGGCAACCAATGATTTCGGCGCTCCACATTTGCTTGATGTACAAGTCAAGAGCTGCAGGAGTTGCATGCGCAAGGATTGTTGGAGCAACCATGCCAAGACCAATGCCGAAGCAGCTTTGGTCGGCAATGCGGAATTGCACTTCGAGTTGGCTGTACAAACGATCGTATGCAGCGGGAAGTTCGCGGCCGCCGTATTTCTTTGGTCCGGTAATCCATCCGAAGCCAGCCTTGAATTTCTTATTGCGCCACACTTTGGCTTCTTGCGCTTGAGTGAACTCTGCGTCGCGATCGCGCTCGCGATAGAAGGTGTCTGCGCCTTCGCCCCAAACGAATGCTTTTTCAGCCACACGGCGTTCCGCGTTTGCCTCGAGAAAGGTGAGTGCTTCTTTTTCAAATTCTGCGATGGTGATGTCGGCCATGGTGTGTTTGTCCCCTTAGTCGGACCCAATTGGGTCGGTTTCTCCTTTCTACCGTATCGGGCGGTCGATTGATGGGCGAAGCCAGGTGGAAATTGACTAGCGTGGAGCCCTATGGGACAGCTTGTGGCAGTAGAACAAAAGGCTGGTGGCGTGTCCACCATTGTGCGGTTTGAGACCAATCGCTCTCTCACCGGAATGGGCCACGAACGCTTTACTAGTGCCGCCGAAGCAAAGGGTCCTCGCCCCGCCGCTGTTATCGCCCGCCGTTTCTTTGAAGCAGGGCATGTGTCCTGGGTTCATGTATACGGAAACATCATCACTGCGTCGCTTGAGGCAGGAGCCTCACAGGCGGGCCTCAACGAAATAGTTCGTGATTTGTATCAGTACTGGAAGCCAGGCATGGTGCCGCCAACACTTGAAGAACTTCTTGCGTCGATGCCAGCAGAAGTAGCTCCGGCTGCTTCATCAGGTGGCGACACCGCGGCTCCATCTGGCGAAGACCCACGCATTCCGCCGCACTTGTTCGAGCGCAGCCGTAACGCCCGTGCCCGTCTCACCGCCGCGTAGAGTCGCAGGGGAGCCCCCTGAAACCATCGAACATATGTTCGCTACGCTGGCCCCATGGGACGCGTCGCTTTTGAAGAACTTGCAGGCATGCGCATTGCTGGGGTTGAAACAGGTGTGCAGTTTGCTGAACGTATGCACGCTCATGTCGCCAGTGGGTTTGGTCCTATTGCAGTTGCTGCATCACTAGCGCCGTTGTTGCCAGCGGCAGGTCTCGAGCGCGGCTACATATATGGCTGCACCGGTGACGCCGCTACGTCGTTGTTATTTGGTCTTGTTGCTGCAGCCACGGCTGCCGGTTCGTGGTTTGCCATGGTCAATATGCCTACTGCTGGCCTGATGTCTGCATATGAACATGGCGTGGCGTTGCACCGCACGTTGTGTGTGTCTGGTGACAACACATCGTCTGTCATGTCGCCAGTGGTCGGTGCCTTAGTTGATGGCATTGATCTTGTCGCAGTGTCATCGCCCGTGTGTTCACAGTCTGAAGCACGACGCATTGCCACGCGCGTGAAGGCGCAAGGTGCTGTGTTGTTCGTATTGGGAAACCCTGGTGATTTTTCTCTTGATGCATCGTTTAGTGCACGCACTGTTGATTGGCAGTTTGATACTCATGCCCGATCACGCACAGTGGAAGTGTCTGCATCGGGCCGTCGTGTGTATGCGCATCGTTCGTGCACGGTGCAGTTGCCGGGCACATCATGAGTCGTTCTATTGCTGTGGTATTTCCACATTGGATGCAAGAACATGGTCACTTGGGTGAAGAACACGCGTTTCGTACTTTTGAACATGTGGTGCGCGCGGTCACTGCGTTGTCGCCCCTTGTTGAAGTGCAAGATATTGGCACCATTGTGTTGTCGGCACGCGGCCCATCGCGTTACTTCGGTGGCGATAACGCTGTTGCGCAAAAACTGCATCAGATCTGTCTCGATACCAATATGGGTTCCGCTTTTGGGGTGGGCATTGCTGATTCGCGTTTTGCAGCGCTTGCTGCAGCCCACTTAGCGGTGTCACGTCAACATCCGTGCGTTATTGATACTGCTATTACTGCTGAGTTCATTGCAGCGTTGCCAGTGGCGTCTTTGTCTCGCGTGGGTGGCATTACTGCAGACTCTGTTGATCTCTTTCAACGCTTAGGTCTTGGCACGTGCGGTGCGTTGCTGACAGTGGGTGAAGCTGCACTTATTGATCGTTTCGGCATTGAAGGCAAACGGGTGTATATGTTGGTGTCTGGTGGCGAAGTGCAACATCTTGCACCTGGTGCACCACCATCAGACTTTGCGTGCAGTATTGAGTTCGAATCACCATTGGCAAATGCGGCACACGTGGTATCTGCTGCTCGTGACACCATTGATGCCATGGTCAGTGCCATTGCGGGCCATGGTCAGCAATGCGTGCGACTGTTAATCACATGTCATACCGATCACGCAGAAAGCACTAGTCGCATTTGGGGTGAACCGCGTGGGTTTAGTGCTGCAGTCACAGCACAACGGCTTTTGTATCAACTTGAAGGGTGGCTCACTGATTCTGCTGCAGACCCTGATGCGCCCACTAGTGGCGTTATTCGTGTTGAATTCATGCCGTTAGAAAGTCGCGAAGTGTTGGTATCGCAACCATTGTTGTGGGGCGGCAGTCAAGAAAACACAGAACGTGCAGCGCGGGCAGCCAGCATGGCAATGGCAGTGAACACCAGCGTGCAGGTAACGGTGCCACGCTGGGAAGGTGGTCGCGACATGGCAACGGTGTATTCACGCGTGCCCTTGTCTCTTGTTGATATCACTAACCCTGACGCAAGTGAGCAACGCGTTCACACGGGCGATGGCGTTGCGCGGCACTGGTCAGGTTCCGTGCCATCGCCTTCACCAGCATCTGTTGCAGTTGAGCCACCACTTATTCGCGTTGTTGATGCCAGTGGCAGCGATGTTGGGGTCACTGGTCGGCACGAGTTGAACACCGTGCCGTCTTATGTAGAGGTCGGTAGTCAAAAGTATGACGTTGTGCGTGTTGCTGGCCCATGGCCGCTTGAAGAGCGCTGGTGGGATCCGCGTCGCAAACGTCGCCAGGTACGCATGCAGGTATTGGTGCGTCACCCACGCCGTGGTGTTGGTGTGTTTCTTGTTGGTTTAGAAAACCAACAGTGGACTCTGCTCGCGCGCTACGACTAATGCCAATCGGGATTGTCGGGATCAATTGATGCCAGGTCTTCAAGACCATGAGTGATTGCTAGGAATTCATTTTCAAAGGAATCTTCTATGAGATCGAGGGATGTTGGAGCATCGAGGTCTGCTTCCACTCGAATGACACTCCATCCGTCTGTTGCTAAATCACAAGATGCTGAGCTGCACGCTTCAACAATGTTGATGCTCCAGAGGTGGTGCTCTCTGTCGTAGTCATATTCGGGGTGTTGAAGTGTGACAACAAAAAGGGACAAATGTTCAAGACTTGATAAGAGTCGTAAGAACTCTTCAGGTGTGGGGAAGTTGTTATCGGTCATAGTGCTCCTGTTGTAAGAACCCCGAGGGGTTGGGAAAGGCAGAGAAGCGGCTGATTTACATGAAAAGGAGAATAGGAAAGGGGTGTGTCACAATAAATGTGTGCCGATACATCGCGATGCTCAACACTGGTGTGAATTGGTCGGTGCACGCACACCTATTGATGATCGCGAGCTCGAATCAATAGAGAAATTCTTGACTCTTGCGCCAGTTCTCACAGATCCATATAACGAACATGCAGATCTTGTGCACATCACGGCTTCAGCAATAGTGGTGAGTGAAGCCGGTGACAAAGTGGCGTTGCATATGCATAAGCGACTCAACATGTGGCTGCAACCAGGTGGTCATATCGAAGTGGGAGAGACCGCAGCACAAGGTGCATTGCGTGAAGCTGAAGAAGAAACTGGTTTACCTGTGCGTCATGAAAGTGACGGCGGAGTATTTGTGCACGTTGATGTGCATCCGGGTCCGAAGGGTCATACACATCTTGATCTGCGGTATGT
>JAPKZY010000015.1 GCA_026393535.1 Actinomycetota bacterium
AATTGTGCAGCGACTCTGTCGGCCGCAGCACCAGCAGCCACCAAGGCTGCAATTTCTGCAGCATCTTTACGTGAGCGCAAGGCTTCCATAACAACTACCGAGCGAACGTATTTTGCATCGGGGCGGAACTTTAATAAATCAACTAGGAAACGAGACCACATCTGGTCACCAACTGCGATGGTGCGAGCCGAACCAAGCAACTTGTGTGCCAACGCAACAGGGTCATCAGTTTCGTTCCACGTGGCAAGAGAAAAGACACTTGGCATTTCTGTGACTCTCGGAGCTTCTAAACGAGGAATAATCAATGACGCATCGCCTTCACGTGGCACAACCAACATGGTGAGACGCTCTAATGGCATTGCCAAGTAACCAGTGAGATACGGCAGATCATGTCCGAGCGACAAAATCAATGCATCCACTCCGGTGCGTGCCATTTCAGTACGAGCCCTCTCAAGACGACTAAGAAGTGTTGATTCAGAAACTGTAGAACTCATCGGGAACCAATCTTGACAGGTACAGCATGTGCAGCAGACTCTTTTGCGTGATAGCTCGACCGGGTTAGTGGGCTTGACTCCACATGCCCAATACCAAGTGACTCCCCTACGCGCTTGTACGAATCAAATACTGCAGGTTCTACCCAGCGCGACACGGGCAGGTGATGCGATGTTGGGCGAAGGTATTGGCCAATCGTCACAATGTCGACGCCAATCGCAGCCAAATCTGCAAGCACTCCGAACACTTCCTCATCGGTTTCACCCATTCCCACGATGAGGCCTGACTTCACGATAAGCCCGTGCGCTTTTGCGCGTGACAACACTGACAAACTACGCGCATATCCAGCCGATGGCCGTACTGCTCGTTGCAAACGCGGCACTGTTTCCACGTTGTGATTCAACACATCAGGCGCGGCGTTCAAAATAATGTCAAGAGAGACAGTTCCTCGCGCATCAGAGATCAGAGTTTCAACTTGGATTGATGGATCAAGGTCTTTGATAGCGGCAACACATTGTGCAATGTGCCCCATGCCCTCGTCGGCAAGATCATCACGCGCCACCATGGTAAGCACCACATACGACAATCCCAGTTCGGCAACTGCTGCAGCAATGCGCGCCGGTTCATCAGCATCTGGTGCATTTGGCTTGCTGGTGTCAATTAAACAAAACCCACATGCACGTGTGCACCGTTCGCCGAGCACCATAAACGTTGCGGTTCCATCGCTCCAGCACTCAGACAAGTTGGGGCAACCAGCTTCCTCGCACACTGTCACTAGTGAATGATCACGCAATGTCTTTTTTAGATCGAGAACTTCAGGCCCGAGTGAAACACGTGGACGAATCCAATCAGGTTTACGTTCCGACAACTCGATGGCATCTTCCACGCCTGCTCGTGCAAGCCTGCTCAGCATGCGCACTGGTGCTCCGGGGCCTTCGCCTCGTGAAAATGCCGACAAGTCTTCTGGTGTGTGCTTCCATGCGATATCTTGACGCTCTGCAACTGAGTCACCCCATGCTTTTGCTGCATGCATAGTCACCACATCAACCATCTGCTTCATAGTGATGACAATTCCTTCAGCAGCAACAGATGTGACGGGATATTCCGCAATGCCACACGGAACAATATTGGTGGTCATGTACTCAAGATCAGTATGAACGTTGATGGCAAACCCATGCATCGTGCGACCGCGACCAACCCGAACACCGATGGCACAAATTTTTCGAGGAGTCGCTGTATCAACATCAAGCCATACACCGGGGTAACCATTAAAACGATCTGCACTGGTGAGCCCAATTTCATGCAAGGCGTCAATGACCACTTGCTCAACCGCATGCACATACGCCGGAGAATCAGGCGGTGTGTCGTTGCCGTTTTTTCCGTGCAATGTCAATAAGGGATAACCAACTAATTGACCTGGACCGTGATACGTGATGTCTCCCCCACGCTTCACAGCAACAAAATCGGCACCCACTGCAGCAGGATCACATCGCAAATTCTTCTCTAGGTCAGCAGATGGGCCATACGTGAAAACGTGAGGGTGTTCAAGCAACAACAAACGGTTATCTGTCCCGTGGCGAAACATTGAATCTTGAATTGCTAATGCATCGGTATATGGAACTGATCCAAGCCACCGAACATGTAATGGCGAAGTGCTACTAGTCATTGGCACACAGCGTTCCGATTGGTCTCTAGACCTCGGACGACCAGTCGCGAGTTTCCAAAATCTGTTTGACGCGGGACAAGAAACCAGCGGCATATGCACCATCGAATGCACGATGATCCCACGCCATTGCCAGATTGCCGACAGGGTGAATAGCGATGCTTTCGCTGAATCCTGGAACTTCAATGACAACAGGCTTCTTTGAAATTGCATCTGTCGACAGAATTGCAACTTGTGGTTGATTGATGATCGGCATAGTCAAAACAGAACCAGCAGATCCATTATTTGAAATGGTGAACGTTCCTCCTGAAATCTCGTCAGGAGCCAACTGACGACTACGGGTACGAGTAGCAAGATCATTGATTTCACGAGACAAAGCACGAAGGCGCTTGCCCTCTGCATCACGAACGACGGGAACTAAAAGACCTTGATAATCAAGGTCAACTGCAATACCAAGGTCAACATACCGATGAACAATGAGTTCATTATCGCCAAGAGACGCGTTCATGTGTGGGAAGTCTGCCAATGCATCAACAACAGCACGTGCAATAAATGGCAAGTAGGTAAGGCTGAAGCCTTCTTGCGCTTTGAATTATCCTTTGACGCGAAGTCGGGTGACATCAACATTTGCATAGTCAACTTCAACAACGCTGAGAGCATGAGGGCTAATAGCTTGGCTTGCCACCATGTGC
>JAPKZY010000034.1 GCA_026393535.1 Actinomycetota bacterium
ATACGGAACCCCAGTATCCAAAATTGCGTCAATCAATTCATCAGACAAGTCACTGGGGTACAGATACAACAGGCGAACCCAGTCGGCCATGGCAGCAACGTCACGAACCAACTGCACGATGGAGCCCGCACCCAATTCATCGGGGCGGTCTTTGCCGTAACTTGCGAGGTCTTGTGCAATCAGCACAATTTCGCGCACTTCAAGTTGTTCAACCTCAGTGAGAATTGAAGAAACATCGCGACTGCGTTGCGGACCACGGAAACTTGGAATGGCACAGAAGCCACAACTGCGGTCGCAGCCTTCTGCGATTTTCACATAGGCCCAAGGTGACGTTGACTTCGGACGTGGCAAGTTCAGCAAGTCGAACTTTGGCACTTCACCTGTCACAGCAATCGGCTTGCGTGTGAGCTGCAATGGAACTCCGAAACCTGCAACTTGGTCTGCCTCTGGCAAAGCTTCGGCAAGTTCTTCGCCATAGCGCTCAGCCATACAGCCAGTCACGATCAGCCGTGACGAACGTTTGCGGGTGTCATCAAGCGCCAACATCGTGTCGATGCTTTCTTTGCGCGCCTCTTCGATGAACGCGCATGTGTTGACAACAACAACATCTGCTTTTGATGCGTCTTCAGTAGCCACCAAGCCATCAGCAATGAGTTTGCCGGCGATTTTGTCGGAGTCGACCTGGTTCTTTGGGCACCCCAAAGTCTCAATGTAGTAGCGCTGAACCATCGGATAGAGCCTACTGGTAGTTCAGTTTGAGTCCTTTGTATGGCCACTTCATAGCCAGCAAACGGCCTGTAGTTGAAGCCGTGATGTACGCAGTTTGATAATCAGGCCCACCGAAGCAGATATTGGTCGTGATGCGGTCATCAACAGCTATGTGTTGCAGCACCTCACCCTGTGGCGAAATCACGGTGATACCGCCATTGACGATAGTAGCTACACAGACGTTGCCTTCACCATCAACTGCAAGCGAATCCAACAATTGGTATCCGGGCAATCCGCACAACACAGTGGACGCATCAGGTGGAGCCAATTTTCCTGGCGAGGTTATTGCACGCTGATAGACGCGTCCTGTGTGAGTCTCTGCCCAGTACAGAGTATTTTCATCAGGCGATAATCCGATGCCGTTCGGGCCATCAGTAGGAAACGCAACTTCTTCAATGAATGAACCATCAGGCTTTGCGTAATAGATACCTGTACGGTCTGCACTTCGTTCTGATCGAGTTCCGTGATCTGTGAAGTAGAAGCCGCCCTGTTTGTCAAACACGATGTCATTCGGTGCGCGCAATGCAGTTGTACCGCAATGGGTGTACAAATCAGTCACAGTTCCGGTTGCGATATCAACTCGCTGAATTCGGCCGCCGATGTATTTTGATTCGTCAAACGGACCTGGGTACATCAGGCCGCCAGCATTGAGTGGTGTGAATGCATTGCCGTTATTGCACAAATACAAAGCGCCATCAGGACCAACGGCTAAACCATTTGGTGAACCATTGATTTCAGCAACAATTGTTTTGGTGCCATCTGGCGCAACTCGCGTAAGGCGCGAGGCAAACAGTTCGGTGAGTATGACACTGCCGTCTGGCATCGCCACCGGCCCTTCTGGAAACTGAAGTCCAGTAGTGATTTCGGTGAATGCCGTGTTGGCCATTGTGTTACTCCCGCATTGATTCGAGTTCTTCCACACTCATCATGACACTGCGCGCTTTAGAACCTTCGCTCGGACCTACTATGCCACGCTCTTCAAGTTCGTCCATCAGTCGGCCAGCTCGCGCAAAGCCCACTTTCAGTTTGCGCTGCAAGAGCGAGGTAGATCCAAGCCCAGAACGCACCACAATTTCAATAGCTGCCTTGATGAGTTCGTCATCTACTCCGCCACTACCGCCACCAAACAGCCCGCCAGCGCCACTGCCGCCCGACTCTTCACCTTCGATACCAGAGACGTAGACCACTTCAGGAGATTGACGTCGCCAGTGAGTAACAATCTTGCGCACTTCGTCTTCATCAACCCATGAACCCTGAATACGGTTCGGAACGTTTGTGTTTCCGGGCATCAACAACATGTCGCCCTTACCCACAAGTTTTTCTGCACCTGGCTGATCCAGAATCACTCGGCTATCGGTGAGACTGCTCACTGCAAATGCCATACGAGCCGGAATGTTGGCCTTGATAACACCTGTGATGACGTTGACCGATGGTCGCTGCGTAGCGACAATGAGGTGAATACCAACAGCACGCGCTTTTTGAGCAATACGCGTAATTGATTCTTCGACGTCGCGTGCTGCAACCATCATGAGGTCGTTTAACTCGTCGACAACCACAACAATAAACGGTAGGCGTTCGTACTTCTTTGCGTTCTCATCGGTGTTGTCGTTGACTTCACCTTTATCGAATGCTGCGTTGTACCCACCAATGTCACGGAAGCCCACTTCAACCAAAAGGTCATAGCGACGTTCCATTTCTTTCACTGCCCAACCCAAAGCGTTAGCTGCTTTCTTTGGATTAGTAACGGGCGCAGTGAGCAAATGAGGAAGGCGCGCATATTGGCCCATTTCCACTTGCTTAGGGTCAATGAGAATCAGACGTACTTCATCTGGCGTGCTGCGCATCAGCAATGACGTCAAGATTGAGTTGATGCCACTTGATTTACCAGCACCCGTTGCACCAGCAATAAGCATGTGGGGTGTCGAAGCAAGGTTCAAGAACACGGCGCGACCTGCAATATCTTTTCCGACTGCCACATCAAGAGGATGTGTTGCTGCACGAGCTTCAGGAGACGAGATGAGGTCGCCGAGCGAAACGAGTTGACGTGTTTCATTCGGCACTTCAACACCGACAGCTGATTTACCAGGAATAGGCGCCAAAATTCGCACATCAGTTGCGGCCATTGAATAGGCAATGTCACGGTTCAAGCTGGTGACCTTAGAAACTTTGACACCTGAACCAAGTTCAAGTTCGAAGCGAGTAACAGTCGGACCAACTGTCATTCCGACCAAACGAGTTTCAACACCATGAGATGCAAGAGACTCTTCCAACAGTCGACCGCGTTCGGCAACACGTGCCTTGTTAACTTCTTGCACCTCAGTGAGACCGAGCAAATCTGTTGGTGGCAATACCCACACACCTGGCACTGCGGGTGCACCAACTGCTGATTCTTCTGATGAACCTGCGGCGCGTTTTGTGCTTGGTTTGCCAACAAATTCAGGAGTGACTGGTTCGACACGACCAGGTTCAGGGCGACGCCTTGCTCGTTCCCTTTTCTGAACAAGATCAGGGTCTGAATCTGCATCATAAATGGTTTGCGGTTGTTCACGTACTGCAGGTGCTGGCGCAAAATCTGAATCGTCATTGCTGAATTCGTCGTACGGCTTTGATGATCCATCGCGAGACGAAACACCACGAGCCATTGTGGCAGCCGAGCCCGATTGTTTTGCAGTCCACGTGCGAATAGCAATAACCAACTCTGGAACCGTTGTATCAGTAATCAACATTGTTCCGCCGACAGCGATTGCAAACAAAACGACTAATGCACCGGCCCAACTAATTGTTGAACTCAACGGCTCGGCCATGATGGCACCAAACCATCCGCCAGCTTGTGACATGGCATCAACGCTGGCAACGATTTTGTCTGCGCCATTGATGAGATGCAGGAAACCAAGAATTGCTAACACCACGATGGTCCATCCCATGGTGAGACGGAGACGATGTTGAACACTGCGACGGCGCACCATGGCAACGCCAATTCCGGTGATCACCATCGGCAATGCAAAACGACCTAGTCCGAGCAACCAGCCGAATGTTGTGTCGATAGCGCTACCAAGGGGACCTGCCATATGGAGATACATCGACAACACGAGGACAATGCCAAGACTGATGCACCCGACGCCCCAGAATTCCACTTCACGACCACGCACCACTTCGCGCGCTGCTGAATCTGGCTTCACCGGTGGGCGCTTGCTGCCCTTTGGAGGCGTTTTGACCGCTGCACGAGAGCCTGAAGGCGCCTTGGTGCCGCGAGACGATGGACGAGAACCCTTGGCAGACATGAAAAAAGGGTAGCAATGAGGTGTTCCCACCCTCGGGATACCCCTACAGATAGGCCTCAATCAGCCGTGGACCTGTCTGCTTCATTGCTGCTGCAAAAGCGGCATCAAATGCCTCGGCGGTCTCGACGCGCACGGCCTCAACGCCAAGCCCATTAGCAATCTGTACCCAATTCAATTCGGGGTTTGACAGGTCAAGCATTGCCTGGGCCTTTTCGCCACCTGTGCCAGCGCCCGTGCGGTGCAATTCAATCTGCAAAATGGCATATGAACGGTTCGCAAAGATGACCGTGGTGACGTCAAGTTTTTCTCGCGCCTGCGTCCATAACGCCTGCAATGTGTACATCGCTCCGCCGTCACCATGCAGACACACCACTTTGCGTTGTCCGTTTGCGGCAACTGCTGCTCCGGTTGCCATTGGTAGACCTTGACCAATAGAACCTCCTGTTAAGGAAATTTGATCATGTGGAACTGACGTTGCGAGCGCCACTTGGGCACCACCACCCGAGGTTCCGCCTTCGTCAGCAATGATTGCGTTTTCAGGTAAGTGACGCGCAATAGAACGACCGATAGAGAATCCATCAAGCTTGTCGCCGATTGTTGCATCAATAACAAACTGAGCAACTGCTGGCTGATGTGACGCTGCGTGTAAATCATCTGCAAGTTCTTGCAGTGCTGCAACGCCGTCTTCATGTGCGTGAGCAAGATGCAAAATTTCTGTTGTTTCCGCTGTGCCCCAACTTGGCTTGCCCGGATACGCAAAGAAAGTGACAGGTGGTTTTGTTCCGACCAACACCAACACTTCAAGGTCAGCCATGAATTCAACTAGTTGCTCAGCGAAATATGGCAAACGCGACACCGTCACACGACCTGCACCTTTTTGGATTCGTGGGGCAAATGTGTCACACATCAGTCGAACATTGCCAGCAGACGCAACTTTGCCAGCTGCCAACAAGCCAACTTCGGTTAACGCAGCACCACGCAACAACACGCCCACGCGCTTTCCGCTACGAATTGCAGCCGCAACCTTCGCAATCGCTTCATGGCCAACCTGTACTGCACGTGCAACTGGAAGTGCAGGCGCAGCAACTCCCCCTTCGTTCCATGCAACGTCTGCCGGCAGAATCAGAGTGGCAATTTGCCCTGGCCATTGACGTGCAGCTTGCACTGCGCGTGCCGTATCACTGCCAACAGACATCGGACTCGTTGCACTGTGTAACCACGCTGAAACTGGATGAGCGAAACCTTTGATGTCAGAAGTCAGCGGTGCATCGTATTGAAGGTGATACGTGGCGTGGTCACCAACTATGTTGACAACCGGTGATTGTGCGCGACGGGCGTTGTGCAAGTTGGCTAGACCATTTGCAAGACCAGGCCCGAGATGCAACAACGTGGCAGCTGGCTTTTCTGCAATACGTGCATAACCATCTGCCATACCCGTGACGACGCCTTCGAAAAGTCCGAGAATGGAACGCATGCCTGGCGTTGTATCAATTGCCGTGACTAAGTGCATCTCCGATGTACCTGGGTTTGCAAAACAGACATCGACGTCAGAATCGACCAGCGTTTGAATAACTGCTTGTGCTCCGTACATAGCGCCTCCTGAGGTATCTATTCAGATAGTCCCAGCATGACAGAGAATCGGGCTAGAGAATTAAGTGGTCATCACGACGGGCACAATCATCGGCCGTCGTTTGGTGCGATCGCTCACAAATTTGCCTGCAGCCTTACGCACCACACGCTCAAGTCCGTCAACATCGGTGATTCCATCGTCAAGCGCCTTCACAAGAGCCTTTTCAATATGTGCCTCTGCTTCATCCAGTAACGCATCCGCTTCTGGTGCATACACCCAGCCTCGCGTAATGACTTCCGGCCCGGTAATCACCTTGTGCAGCGCGCTATCGACTGTCGCAACAATTACTACTACGCCTTCTTCAGCTAAGACCTTGCGATCTCGCAATACACCGTGGCCAACATCGCCGACAATTCCATCAACGAATAAATAGCCCGCAGGCACCGTGCTGTGGAATGCAAGACCATCATCTGAGAGTTCCAATACATCGCCGTCAGTTGCTTGCAGAACATGATCAGGTGCAGCACCCATCACGACTGCCAATTCAGCATGCGCACGCATATGCCGGTACTCACCATGAACTGGCACAAACCACTCTGGCTGCAAGATGGAGTGATACGTCTTCAATTCATCGGCTTGGGCATGGCCCGTTGCATGCACATCAGCAATACCTGAGTGAACAACTTTGGCACCGGCACGCACCAGCCCATCAATCACGCGATTAACATTGCCTTCATTGCCAGGGATTGCGTGGCTTGACAAAATAATGGTGTCACGGTCGCCTACTTTGAACCAGCGACTTTCACCGCGAGACAACAATGACAACGCAGCCATCGGTTCACCTTGAGACCCAGTTGAGATGATGCAGATATCTTCCGGCGCAAAGTCATCAACTTTCTCAACATCAACAAAAACACTTGCTGGCACGTTGATTAGTTTCAAATCAATGGCAAGCCCAATGTTTTTTTGCATAGAGCGCCCCATCAGGCACACCTTGCGACCATTATCGATTGCAGCCTCAATAATCTGCTGCACGCGGTGAATATGGCTAGCAAAACTGGCTGTGATGATTCGACGATCGCGATGTTCGTGGAACAACTGGTGCAATACAGCGCCAACGCTCTTCTCGCTTGGTGCATGACCATGCTCTTCAGCGTTGGTTGAGTCACACATCAACAAGCGGATACCCACGGTCTTTGACAGCTCGCCAAGTCGAGCGAGGTCAGTCCTGCGGTCATCAACTGGTGTGAGATCAAGCTTGAAGTCACCTGAATGCACTATGACGCCCTGAGGAGTATGAACAATGACCGCATGAGCATGTGGCACTGAGTGCGTGACAGGCAAGAACTCCACATCGAACGGCCCAATATTGAGTCGCTCACCGTCGCGCACTGTTATCAATTCAGTCTTTTTGAGCAGCCCGGCTTCTTCAATGCGATTGCGAGCAAGTCCCAATGTGACCATCGAGCCATAAATAGGAAATGACAGTTCACGCAAAAGAAACTGCAGACCGCCCACATGATCTTCATGACCATGGGTTGCCACACAGCCAACAATGCGGTCGGCATTCTCACGAAGAAACGTGAAATCCGGAAGGACTAAGTCAATACCGTGCATATCAGCGTCGGGAAACATCAGACCACAGTCGATAAGCATCAACTTGTCGTCTTGCTCGAGCACCATGCAGTTGCGCCCGATCTCGCCGAGACCGCCGAGGAAATAAATACGTACTGGCTGGGCCATGAGTTACTTGCTCAGCGCTTCGCGCGCTTTTTGCAAATTGGCATGCACGACTGCAGCACGATCAGCAAGACCTGCAGGTGGTGGCCCCATCGGCAAGCGACAGTCACCCACGTTGAATCCGAGGTAGTTCATCATGACTTTGCTTGGAATGGGGTTCGGGTTGTCATCACCAGTTTCGAATGCGTAACTCTCAAGAAGAATGTCGTTGTACTTACGCGCCAAAGCGACATCACCCTTCTTGAATGCAGTAACCATGGCCTGATGTTCTGGTGCGCTCCAATGTGTCGCAACACCAATAACCCCACTGCCACCGTATGCAAGGAATGCAAGCGTTAGCCCGTCATCACCGGAATACAGTTCGAAATCTTTCGGAACCTGCGCCATGAGGTTTGCGGTTTCTGCTGGAGCGCCAGCAGCATCTTTGAGCGCCTTGATGTTCGGCACCGTGTTTGCCAACTTCGCAAGAGTCTGTGTAGAAATTTTTCGGCCTGTGCGAACTGGGATGTCATAAATAACAACTGGCAATGTTGTTGCGTTTGCCATCGCAGTGATGTGACCAGCAAGTCCACTTTGTGGCGGGCGGTTGTAATACGGCCCCACTGCCAAAATTCCAGCAGCACCCATCTTCGTGACTTCTTTTGTCATGTGCACGGAGTGCGCAGTGTCATTAGAACCAGAACCAGCAATTACGGGAATAGTGACTGCGTTAATAACTGCTTCCCATAATGACAATTTCTCGGCATCGGTCAGCGTCGAAGACTCGCCTGTTGTTCCAGAAATAACAAGACCATCATTGCCGTTGTCTTGTAGCCACTTCGCGAGGCGTACGGCCTCATTGAGGTCGAGCGCGCCCGATGCGTCGAAGGGCGTAATCATCGCCGTGAGAACTTGTCCAAAAATGGCCATGTACCATTATGGCTGATAGGAGGCGGTGGCACCGCCCCGAATCATTGTCCGATTGGGCGAAGTTCCTTACCGATTTCGAAATCATCAACTTCATCTGTGGTGTCTTGCCAATCCTCGAACTGGATAACACCCATTTCTTCGAACTTATGGCGCAGCCACTTGTCGTTACGGTCAAGAAGACCGAGCTTCTTACAGTTCGGCACGATCTTTGCGAACAACATCTGCTGGAATAATTGGCGCTCTGGGTCTTGCAGCATGATGGGAGCAAGTTCTTTGGTGCTGACACCAAGACGATCCCATACTTCTTGCTGCAAAAAGCGGTCACGCATACGAACACTTGCCTCGTAAGCAAATTCTTGACGATCCTTCATTTCGGCATCAGACATTCCGTCATAGACCTCTTTGAGACTGAGAACTCCAAAGGCAACGTGACGCGCTTCATCGCTCATGACGTAGCGCAACAACTTCTTCAAAAGTGGCTCGTTCGTTGTGGCGTGAAGGAAGCCGAACGCAGCAAGCGCCAAACCTTCCACCATGATTTGCATACCGAGGTATGTCATGTCCCAGCGACTGTCATTGATGATGTCGTCGAGCAAGAGGCGAAGGTGTGTATTGACCTGATATCCGCCTTCAAGTTTTTCATCGAGATAACGAGCAAACACTTCAACGTGGCGCGCTTCATCTACAACCTGAGTGCTCGCGTACAACTTTGCGTCATACCATGGCACAGTTTCAACAATCTTTGAAGTACAGATCAACGCGCCTTGTTCACCATGAAGGAACTGACTGAGCTGCCAGCGACGACCCTCGATACCGAACTCAAGCCATTCTCTGTCACCCCACTTACCAATTTTTGTATCGGCATAACGGTCACGCTGCATACCACTACCCAGAATCAAGGCATCTTCTGCGATGGTTTTTTCAATGTCTACGCCGATGCTCCAGTCGAGATCAGTTGCGCCATTCCACTGCCCCACCTTGGCCTTTTCGTATAACTTGCGCAACTGAGGCCGTGCCAATGAATAGTCCCAGGTAAAAACGCTGTCTGCATTGTTTTTAACTACGTGCTCAACTTCATCAACGTCTGTATTGGTGATGGCAAGAATTGCTTCAATGTCATTAAGTTCGGCGCGGCCGATCAATTCTTCATTTGATTTATCAATGATGCTCATGATTCTCTCTTTTGGTTTATTGGGTTACGACAACTGACGATGTGCTCGGCAGAAGAAACGTGCGAACAAAGGAGCGCGTGGCATCTTCATTAGCAAAATCAAGGGTGGGAGACGGCGACAAGTAATACGAGATCACTAGTCGGCACATCACTTCAACAATGTGTGCAGCTTCAGCAGTTGGAATGAATTCATCAGTGAGTGGAGTGATGAATGCTGTTGCAACACGCACAATGCGATCGAGGCCATTCACCGTAAGATCGCCCAGGGTTTCCCCCGGTGCTGTAGCCAGCATCATTGCCAGATGTTCGTCATGCTGCAATTCACTTGAAGCAACAACAATGCAACGCACCAAGAGTTCCTCCAACGACTCAGAGCCCTCGACATGAGCACGCATGGCCGTGAAAAAATCTTCTAATTTGCTCAGACGCACCGCTTCGAACAACACGTCGCGACCGCCTGGAAACAACCGGTACACGGTGGCTCGAGAAACGCCTGCTGTGACGCAAATGTCGTCCATGGTGACTTTGTCCCAGCCCCATTGCGTGACGCAGGAATCAACAGCAGAAAAGATGGCTGCTTCTATGTCGCGAGGTGGCGATGTTGTGGCGAAGGTCACATTGAGACACTAAGACAGAAACCGTCTCACTGTCAAGAGGTCGAACTAATCCCGACTTGTTGGGTCGGGTATTCACAACTTGTAGAGTCGTAGCGCCCCAACGAAATTCCGTGAAAGGAACCATCATGCGCAAACTCACTATCTCCCTCGCCATCACTGGCACTCTTCTGCTCGCCGCGTGCGGTGGCAGTAGTTCATCGTCAGACACAACGGCCGCAGCCGGAGCCGGAACTGGAAACGAATGCACAGCCGGAAAGACGCTCACTGCGGACACACTCACCGTTGGCACAGGTAACCCTGCCTACTCACCATGGGTGGAAAACGACAAGCCTGAATCAAAGGAAGGTTTTGAGGCCGCCGTTGCGTACGCGGTAGCGGCTGAACTTGGTTACAGCGATGCATCTGTCAAGTGGGTACGCACCGGTTTCGATGAAGCAGTACAACCTGGAAAGAAGAACTTTGACTTTAACTTGCAACAGTTCTCAATCAATGACGAGCGCAAAAAGACTGTTTCATTCAGTGCGTCGTACTACTCAACCAACCAAGCAGTGGTAGCCCTTGCAGGTTCACCAGCAATTGGTGCAACAACAGTTGCTGATTTGAAGGACGTAAAGTTCGGCGCACAAGCTGGTACAACAAGCCTTGACTTCATCACCAACGTGATCAAGCCATCTGCTGAGCCATTTGCATACGACGACAACGCCGGTGCTAAAGCTGCTCTTGAAGCGAAGCAAATCGATGCAATCGTTGTTGACCTTCCCACCGCTTTCTACATTGCGGCAGTTGAACTCACCGGAGCATCAGTTGTCGGTCAGTTCCCAGCAAGCGCAAGCACAACACCTGACAACTTCGGTTTGGTCTTTGACCTTGATAACCCACTTGTTTCCTGTGTTGACACCGCACTCGCAGCACTCAAGGACAACGGCACACTCGCCGAGATCGAAAAGACCTGGTTGGCAGATAAGACCAACGCACCTGTCATCGCGGTGTCCTAAACAGCCCTAGCCCATAACCCATGGGAACCATTACAGGTCGCCGTGCTGCGTATGAACGCGCACGCAAACGCCGCAGCACCGTAGTTGCTACCGTCAGTTCGCTGGCGGTAGTAACTGCGATTGTTGTTTTGGTTCCAAAGATGCCCCGTTGGGACCGCGTGCACGAATCGTTCTTTAACGGGGAACGATTTGCTCATTCCCTTCCCCGTCTTCTGGACGCCTTTGTACTAGACATCAAGATTTTCGCCTGGTCAATGCCGGCAATTGTCGTGCTGGCGTTGCTAGTTGCAATCACCCGCAACTCACGTTCAGCCGCATTGTTTCCTCTACGCATCCTCACCATCGCATATACAGACATCATGCGTGGTGTCCCCATCATCTTGTGGATCTATCTCATTGGCTTTGGCGTGCCAGGTCTTGGCATTGAGAGGCCCTGGAACAGCCCGCTGATTTGGGGCTCTGTTGCCCTTGTATTGACATATGCGTCATACATCGCTGAAGTGTTTCGTGCAGGTATTGAAAGTGTTCACGAATCTCAAAGAGCAGCTGCCCGCTCGCTCGGGTTATCAAGTTGGCAAACCATGCGTCATGTCGTGTTGCCTCAGGCGATACGTCGTGTCATCCCACCACTGATGAACGACATGGTCAGTTTGCAAAAAGACGTCGCCCTCGTCAGCCTGATTGGCCCTATCGAGATATTGCGTCAAGCAGGAATCGATAAATCAAAGTTTGCAAACTTCACGCCATACATTGCAGCGGCTGCGATTTTTCTTCTCATCACTATTCCACTTACACGCACTACGGACTGGTTGATTGAACGTGAACGCCGTCGCACAACAGGGACGCGTATTTCATGAGTACCGCAAAGATCTCGCTGCGCGGTGTCCACAAAGCATTTGGTGCTAATTCAGTTCTTAACGGAATAGATATGGACATTGCCGAAGGAACAGTCGTCTCCCTTATCGGGCCAAGCGGTTCTGGCAAGAGCACACTCTTGCGATGCATCAATCTTCTTGAACCCATCGACGATGGCGAAATTCTTCTTGATGGCATAGATATTTCATTACCTGGGTTTGATGCAAATCCAGTGCGTCGCCGTATCGGCATGGTGTTTCAGAATTTCAACCTATTTCCCCACATGTCAGTGGAAGACAACATCACTTTGTCCCCCGTTCGCACACTCGGAGTCAACAAGTCACTTGCCCGCGCAAAGGCTGTAGAACTTCTCGAGCGATTTGGTTTGGCAGACAAAGTGAATGCGTTCCCTGATCAATTGTCAGGCGGACAACAACAACGTGTCGCCATTATTCGTGCACTTGCCATTGAGCCGGAAGTTTTGTTGCTCGATGAAATTACAAGCTCACTAGACCCGGAGTTAGTGGGTGAAGTTCTTGACGTCGTGCGCGAACTAAAGACATCCGGCATGACATTGGTTCTTGCCACTCACGAAATGGGTTTTGCACGCGACATCAGCGATTTGGTGTGCGTTCTCTATAGCGGACACATCATTGAACAAGGCCTACCTAGCCAAGTCTTTAGTGCACCCCAATCAGAGCGTGCTCAACAATTTCTCGAGCGCATTATTCGCGCCGGCCGCCTCTAAGCGTCTGGCAGTACGTAATCGACGAACTGTTCGCGCAGCGTCTTTTTTGAGAACTTGCCGACAGATGTTTTTGGCACTTCAGAAATGAATACCACTGCATCAGGTAATTGCCACTTGGCCAAACGCGGCACAAGATGAGCAATCACTTCTGCTTCAGTCAGAGTCTCGCCTGGTTTGATAACAACACATGCAAGCGGGCGTTCACTCCACTTGGGGTGAGGCACTCCAATAACAGCTGCTTCAGCAATCTTTGGATGCGACATCAGTTCGTTTTCAACATCAACAGATGAGATCCACTCGCCACCAGACTTTATGAGGTCTTTGGTGCGGTCAACTAAACGAATGCGCCCCTTAGCATCAACCACTGCAACGTCGCCAGTGCGCAACCAACCATCAGGTGTGAAGCTTTCGCGCGAACGTGGGTCGTTGTAATAGTCAGATGCAATCCATGCGCCTGCACATTGCAATTCACCTTGCGATACACCATCCCACGGCAATGGAGTTGTCGTGCCTGGCTCAACAACGCGCATCTCAACGCCGAAACTGATGAGGCCGACTGTTGTGCGCAATTCTGCTTGTTCAGCATCAGACAACAACAGGTCTTCTGATGACAATGTGCACACTGCCGCAATGGGGCTTGTCTCTGTCATACCCCATGCCTGCAAGATGGGCTTTCCGGTTTGTTCGCGGTACGCCTCACTGAGAGCCTTTGGCACTGCAGAGCCACCGCACGGGATCACGCGAATGTTCGACGTGTCGCGACCTTTCAATTCAGGCAGCACTGCCATCCAAATTGTCGGTACGCCTGCTGGCACAGTGACTTTTTCTTCCACGATCAAATTAGCTACTGCTGGTCCTGACAAATCTGGCCCCGGCATCACCAAGGTTGCACCGCTTGCGACACCTGCATGTGCAAGTCCCCACGAGTTGGCATGGAACATCGGAACAACAGGAAGAATGACGTCTGATTCGCTGATGCCGATGGAATCAGCCATCATCGTGCCCATTGTGTGTAGGTATGTACTGCGATGGCTATACACAACGCCCTTCGGGTTGCCCGTGGTACCGCTGGTGTAACACATACTTGCTGCTTGATTCTCGTCAACGACAGGCCACTGCACCGGAGCTGCAGCTGCAATTAATGCCTCATATTCATGCACTTGAAAACCAGGAACAGATGTCGGCACTTCACCTTTGCCGTCGTACATAAACACAAGATGCTTCACGGTGGTAAAGGTAGACAATAACGGTTCGATCAACGGATAGATCGATGTGTCAATGAAGATCACTTCATCTTCAGCATGATTCACGATGTACGTGATCTGCTCAGGGAACAAACGGATATTTAATGTGTGCAAAATACGACCAGAACATGGCGCAGCGAAATACAACTCAAGGTGTCGCTGTGTGTTCCATGCAAAGGTGCCAACGCGGCCTGTTGCTGAAATACCAAGAGCATCTAATGCGCCACCAAGGCGACGCGTGCGATCTGCCCATTCTCCGTAGGTAATGCGCTCGCGGCCAGTAGCAGTCGCCGTGATGATTTGCTTATTGCGGTGGTACTTTTCCGCACGATCAAATAGGTAGCTAATCGACAATGGTGTCGGCTGCATTAAACCCTTCATAGTGTCCCCCTGTTTTTCAGTGGCCTACGCCACGACATAGTGAACCGTAGCAATGCTGTGACGCAGGATGAAAGCCCGCAGGCACTACGGTTGCCCAGATGCGCAAACTACTCATTGCTATTACCTCCGTGTTGTTTGCCGCTGGCACCATTGGCACCAATATCGGGCCAGCTCTCGTCGATAACCATCCACTGCTGGTCCTTATCCTGAGCGCCCGCAACAGAATCCTCTTTGCCTCGGTCCCCTATATGGACCCGCTTCCGTTTTTCGTCGTGGGCTTTTTCCGATTGATGGCAGCGGCCGTCGCGTTGTATTTCGTCGGACAGATTTATGGTCACCGGGCCCTGCGATGGACAGAGGCCCAGGTCGGAGAGATGCCACGTATTTATCGATGGACCGAACGCGCCACCGTGCGCGCCGGCTGGCTGGCCGTCATTCTTATGCCGGGTTCAAACATCGTGTGTCTGCTTGTTGGTCACCTCGGAATGGCCCGAGCCAAATTCTTTGCGTGCATCACGTCAGGCATCGTGTTGCGCCTCATCATTATGTGGTTCGGCGGAAAAGCCTTTGAGTCACAAATCAGAACCAGCCTGACCTATATCGATAAGTACCAGTGGTGGGTGGTTGGCTCACTGTTCGGCATTACCTTGTTTCAAACGGCCCGTCGAAAGTCCCCTGGCGTCCCTGAGTTGTAAGCCTGCCTATTGGTTAGGCTCTCCTACATGGCTCAGACATCATTCGGCGGCACGCCCGTCAACACCGTTGGCGATCTTCCTGTTGCAGGAACATCACTTCCCACATTCACACTTACTGCTGGAAACTTGCAAGAGTTCAGCAACGATGCTCTTGCTGGCAAGCGCGTTGTGTTCAACATCTTTCCAAGCGTCGACACGCCAACATGTGCAACCAGCGTTCGCACATTCAACGAGTTGGCCTCATCTCTTGACAACACAGTCGTGTATTGCGTGTCGGCAGACTTGCCGTTCGCTCAAGGTCGCTTCTGTGGTTCAGAAGGCCTCAGCAACGTACAAAACGCATCGTCATTTCGTACTGACTTTGGTTCAGTGTTTGGCGTAGGCCTCAACGAAGGCGCATTCGCGGGTCTTCTTGCACGCGCAGTTGTTGTAGTTGATGAAAACGGAAAAGTTCTTCACACAGAACTTGTGTCCGACATTGCAAACGAACCAAATTACGACGCAGCAATTGCTGCGCTGAAGTAATTACAGCAGCGAATCAATTCCCATAGTGAGGCCCTTGAGGTCTGCGACTTTGCGACATGCCAAGACAACACCTGGCATAAAACTGACACGGTCATTCGAATCGTGACGTATCACTAAGGTTTGACCAGCCGTTCCCAAGATCACTTCTTGTGATGCAGTCATGCCCACCATGCGAACGCCGTGTACGTGAATGCCGCCGGGGCCAACACCACCGCGAGCACCAGGGATTACCTCGTGCTTAGTGGGGTCAGCAGCCCATTCATCACTAGCTGCCGCCATGCGCTGAGCCGTGACCATTGCTGTACCGCTTGGGGCATCAGCCTTTGCGTTGTGATGGAACTCGATGATCTCAGCAGTTTCAAAATACGGAGCTGCTTGTTCAGCGAACTTCATCATGAGAACTGCGCCAATGGCAAAGTTGGCTGCAATCAAACAATTGCTTCCGGTGAACGCCTTACTAAAGGTTGCAAAGTCATCATCTGAAAAGCCAGTGGTGCCGACCACTGCGTGCATGCCGTGCAATGCCAACCATGGCAACGTGGTGCGCGCAGCTGCAGCAACAGTGAAGTCAACCACCACGTCGCACTTTGCATCTGCCAGCGCCTTCAGCTCTGCAGCAACGGTGAGCCCATGAACAGAACCGCCGCTGCCGACAACGTCGACAGCGGCTGCTAGTTCTAGACCATCAGCTGCAACTATTGCATCACAAACTGTGGATCCCATTTTTCCAGCTGCTCCAACTACTCCCACACGAATCATGTGAAAGACCGTAGTCGCTGGCAATGGTTATCGACGGCGACGATTACCGCGGTCTCCACCACGGTCGTCTCCACCACGGGTATCGGGACCAAGGTCACCGAACTCTGAGCGGATTTCGCTATCAAATTCTGCTTCGAATGAGACTTCGACAGCACCGTCAGTACGAGGTGCACGATCTTGACGAGGTCCACGGTCTTCGCGAGGTCCGCGATCATTGCGATCACGAGAGCCACGGTCATTGCGGTCACGAGAACCACGGTCTCCGCGATCTTCGCGAGGTCCACGGTCACTGCGCTCACGACGTTCTCCGCCGCCACCGCCGCCACCAGGAAGGTCGTTGCCGTCTGCATCGACAGGGGTCAGGCTGACCTTGCCCTTGTCGTCTACATCT
>JAPKZY010000079.1 GCA_026393535.1 Actinomycetota bacterium
TCGGTTACACACCCTGAAGGAACTCCATGTCAGACAAACCTCGCCTCAGTCACAACTACGGAACAATCGACAAGGAATACGCCATGTCCCTTGCAACTCGCCCGCCTGAAGAAGATGGCCCGTTATACATGGTGAACCTGATGAAGTATCACGAGGTAGCTCAGTATTCAGAAGATGGCGTTGTCGATCATGCAATCAGCGGACGCGAAGCAGATGACCGTTACAACCCGGCATCAATCTTGAACAAGATCGGCGCAACCATTGTGTTCGCAGGTGACGTCACCAGCAACAATGTTGGCGACGAAGACTGGGATCGTATTGCCATTGTTCGCTATGCCACACGCAAGTCATTTATTGAAATGCAAAGCCGTCAAGATTTCGGTGACAAACACGTACACAAAGCTGCTGGAATGATGCGCACCACTCTGGTGTGCTGTCGCCCAGAAGACGAATCGCTTGATTCGCGCAACCGCCCTACGCCACTGGAACTTCGCACTGTTGCAATGATTGTGCGTCAGACCCCAGACCGTGCTGGCGCATTTGCTGCGCTTCCTGGCGCAATCAACTTCTCTGCAGAAGGAACCGTCATTGGCGATGGCCGTAAATGGGACACAGTGCAGTTCGTGCCCGTGAACTCAGAGGCAGAAGTCGCTGAACTCGCGGCAAAACTTGACTATTGCAAGCCTGGCGAAAGCTACGTAATGGGTATTCAAGTAGTCCTGGATTCAATTACACTTCCGTAAACCATGATTCTTCAATCGCTCTTAATTTCTCGCACGAAGTTCGAAACCGCCACTGGATGGCAGTTGAAACCTGAAGGTGCCTGTCACGGAGAAATCTGTGTGCCACTGCCCAAGGAAGTAAGTGCAGATATTGCTAATGGGATTGTCGATGTCAGCGCGGTTGCAGAACGTCTAGGTATGCCCATTGTGCATGATGCAGAAATGGGCCTGTGGGCACTTGGTCCTGCTTCAATGTCTGGTCGAGCTCTTGCCACTGCAGTTGCACCAGAGTTAGAACTTCCCGACATTGACGGCAACATGTTTCAACTGTCTTCGCTGCGTGGCAAAAAAGTTGTCATCGTTTCTTGGGCGCCTTATTGAGGTTGTTCACGTGACTTGCCAGTGTGGCAAGCCTTCCGCAACGAAGTACACACACGTGGACTAGAGATAGTCACTGTAGGAATGGACACCCTGGGTGCCGAATCATGTCGCCCATTTATTGAAGCGGCTAACGCAGAACACCCGTCACTGATCGACGTCAACCACGTGATGGCTGAACGATTTGGTGTTATCAATATTCCGAACGGAATCTGGATAGACGAAGAAGGAATCATTGTTCGCCCTGCAGAACCGGCGCCTGTTCCTGGGGGAAAGACTCCTCCATCAAGCGCACCTCCTGTTGGTCTTCCGCAACGAATGACCGACATCATGACCGAGGCCTCAAAAATAGTGACAGACAGAGATTCATATAGCGCTGCGCTATATGACTGGATTGAACACGGTTCCAAGAGCAAATTTGCGTTGTCCCCCGAAGAGGTCATCGCACGATCTGGTAATCGTGATACTTCGACCGCTGAAGCTTCTGCACATTTTTCTCTTGCCCAACACTTGTGGAATACCGGGCACCGAGATGCAGCGATTAAACATGTCCGTGAGACTCATCGTCTGCAACCAGACAATTTCTCATACAAGCGTCAAGCATGGTCGTTGATGGCACCGCCAGAGGCTGGTCCGTTTGCACGATTCATACAGGGCCCAATGGAAGGTCAGGAATCCGACTGGCCGTTC
>JAPKZY010000046.1 GCA_026393535.1 Actinomycetota bacterium
GTACGTAACTTTCAAATCAGTACGCAATGCAAGGTCACCCATCCATTGCAATTCCTCAGTCATGCCCATAGTCGGCTGGCCGGCACCATCAGGCAGTACCTCAGGAGCAATTTCAAAAATGCCCCCGCCTCCGGCAATCAGTGCGTCGGCCAATGCATTCAGTTCTTCACTGCTGGCGAAAGTTCCGGGAACTGGCTGACCATCTTTCGATTTGTGTCCCATAGTGCGACTAGTTGAAAAACCAACGGCTCCGGCTTCACGAGCTTCGCGCACAATGGCTGCCATTTCGGCGATGTCTTGTGGAGTTGCGTCTTCGTTGCGCGCGCCACGGTCGCCCATGACATACCCGCGCACTGCGCCATGTGGAACATACGCAGCAATATCCATGGAGTAGTTCCGTGAATCGATGCTGTCGAGGTACTGCGGGAACGTTTCCCATTCCCAATTGATGCCTTCATGAAGTGCCGTGCCTGGAATATCTTCCACGCCCTCCATGAGTTGCACTAGCCACTCTTCGCGACCTGGGCGAACAGGAGCAAAACCGACACCGCAGTTACCGACTACAACAGTGGTGACACCATGACCGCTAGACGGCTCGAGCAAAGTGTCCCAACTAATTTGGCCGTCGTAATGAGTATGGATATCGATGAAGCCAGGAGTGACAAGTTTTCCGGTGGCATCTATTTCTTCGGCAGCTTCACCAACGATGGTGGCTGCAACTTTCACAATGCGGCCATTTGTGACAGCAACATCTGCAACACGTGCTGGCGCACCAGTGCCATCAACAACTGTGCCCCCGCGAATTAGTAGGTCGAACATCAGAACCCCCGTTCGTTTCTCAGCATAGTGGGGTGGGCTTGCGCGATTGTTAGGCAGCCCGATGCCAAGTAGGACTATTCACCCGAGAGGCATGTGAACATACAATATGGATAAGCCAATCGAGGAGGCCCCCATGACTCAGGCAGACACAATCAACGCCCCAACCGCAGGGAAAACAGAACACGTAGACGTTCTTATTGTTGGCGCAGGAATTTCTGGCATTGGTTCCGCGTATCACTTGCAAGATCAGGCACCAGGTAAGTCGTATGCCATTTTGGAAAAGTACGAAACTTTCGGCGGTACTTGGCACATGCACACGTACCCCGGTGTTCGTTCCGACAGCGACCTCTACACATTCGGGTACCGCTTCAAGCCGTGGACATCTGCGCCAATCGCAAGTGCGGAAGAGATCAAAAAGTACATGGCAGAAGTAATTTCTGAAAACCATATCGATAAGAACATTCGTTATCGCCACGAGATCACCGCTGCGTCATGGAGCAGCCGTGACAAGCAATGGACCGTCACTGTTACAAACCTTGCTAAAGGCGAGACATTCCAGATGACCGCAAATTTCTTGTGGATGTGCCAGGGCTATTACAAGCATTCACAGGGATACACACCTGAGTGGCCAGGCATGGACCAATACAAGGGCAAAATTGTCCACCCACAAACATGGCCGAAGGATCTTGATTACAAAGGCAAGAAAGTATTGGTCATTGGCTCTGGTGCTACCGCTGCAACCATTGTTCCTGCCATGGCGGCAGATTGTGAGCACGTCACCATTTTGCAACGTTCACCAACATATTTTGTCCCGGGTCGTAACGTAAATGAATTAGCAGACACTCTTCGTCAACTTGAAGTGGATGAAGAGTGGATTCACGAAATTGTTCGCCGCAAGGTTTTGTTTGATGGACAAGCTGTTACCGACATGGCATTTGAACATCCGGACATGGTGAAGGATGTGCTTCTCGAAGGAATCAGGACATTATTGCCTGAGGGTTATGACATGAAGCATTTCACACCGAAATATCGCCCGTGGCAACAACGCATTGCGTTTGTGCCTGAAGGTGACTTGTTTGCAGGTATCAAATCAGGCAAAGCATCAATGGTGACAGACGAAATCGAAACGTTTACAGCAACTGGCGTGCGCACGAAAGATGGCACCGTCATTGATGCAGACATCATTGTCACGGCTACTGGTTTTCACCTCAGTGTGCTGGGAGATATTCCATTCGATCTTGATGGCAAGCCTCTTAATTGGGCAGACACCGTGACATATCGCGGCATGATGTTCACAGGTGTACCAAACCTTGCATGGGTATTTGGTTACTTCCGTGCTAGCTGGACTTTGCGAGTTGACATCATGGGTGACTTTATTACTCGTTTGTTGAAGCACATGGATGCAAAGGGAGTACACAGCGTGACTCCACAATTGCGCCCTGAAGATGCAGACATGCCAATTGGTGCGTGGATGGATCCGGATAACTTCAATCCGAATTACCTGATGCGTAGCCAACACCTCATGCCAAAGTCAGGCGACAAGCAAGAGTGGAAGCACGATCAGAATTACACGTTGGAGAAGAACATTCTGCCCACTGTCAACCTTGACGATGGTTGCCTCGTTTACGAGTGATGCGCCAAACAGTGGATTACTTGTTGCCCTGAAGTAACAGTTTGTCGATCTTAAGAGACAGTTCCTTGATTTGATCAGCGACACTTTGACTGGTCTTCAAAGTAACCACAATTTCGCCATTGGCATTCAAAACAGCTCGCTGAACATCTTCAACACCGGATGCTCCGGCAGCAAACGTGGCTTGCAGAACATCATCAATATTCAACCGTTGCCGACGGAGTGTTCGGGTATTGATTATGCCAAGTGAGACGAGTTCAACGGGGTGGCCAATAACAATATTGTGGAAGCGGAGACTGCGACTCGCAAGAACTTCAATGACTCCGTTAGCAATGAATAAAGTTACGGCGCCGATAACCGCTCCGGTCAATGAATCATCAATACCGATGATTCCGTTCTGGACTGCATTGGCAACGGATAGTAATAACACGAGTTGAAGAGCATTGTTTTGACCAATCTCACGTTGTCCACCAATTCTGATTGCGACAACTAGGAAGAGATAGACAACAAGAGGTCGAATAATTTTTTCAAGAATCGACGGATTGAGATCAAACATTGAGTGCCACATTGTCCTCTAACCTAGTTCTATGCCTGGACAACTCGTACCTACTGATCAAGTCGCCATTTCATATATAGCTCTGCGAGCTCGGGTCATTGATCTCTTGCGGTCCACGCCTGAATCATCGGGAAATATTGTGGTTCCGTGCACGCCTGCATGGACTGTTCGGCAATTGGCGGCGCACTTGGTGGGAGTCCCTGAAGATATTTTGGCGGGCCGCATGGAGGGGGTTGCATCTGACGCATGGACTCAAGCTCAAGTTGAGCGTTTCGGTCATCTGGCATTGACCGAATTGGCGGACATGTTTGAAGGTAGTGCTCCACAGATTGATGGCATTATTCATAATTTCCCTCAGCCCATCATTTCGCAATTCGTGATGGATGCAGTGACGCATGAACAAGATATGCGCAGTGCGTTGGGTGTACCAGGAGGAAGAGACAGTATTGCAGTTGATGTAGGTGTCGGTTTTTTTCTCAACTTGATTGTGGTGAGTGATCCGCCATTGTTTGATGCGTTGGTCACGGCCTCTGCAAGTTCATGGGATGTCTTGCGTTCATTGACCGGACGTCGTACTGTGGAACAAATGAACGCACTCGGTCTTGATGGGGCAGCAATTGCGCTTCATTTCCCCGGCTCACCATTTACACTTCCGACAGAAGCAGTGGAGTAGTTACTTCCCTGCGTGCGCAGGGCAGATACCAATCTTTTTGTAGTGGCACCAATCACACAAGTTTGTGACATTGCAATGGAATTCACCAGTTGCACAAGATGCCTCGATATTCTCGCGAGTTTCCACAATGACACCACGAGCAATATTGAGTTTTACCGGAGTAACCGTGAGGTCATGTTTTGCTTTTTGCGTGAGATAGAGAAGCTCTACTCGAGACGTTGCTTCCTGATCTGACTCTTCGAGCATCAGGGCGTATGCCAACAACTGGAAGAACTTGTCATCCTCAGATTTGAACCTAGGGTTTGGAATCTTGCCGGTCTTGTAATCGGAAATGACGACGCTGCCGTCTTCAGCAAAGATAAAGCGGTCGATATAGCCCTTCATGGCGACACCATCAATATTTGCAAAGACCTCGTGCTCCATGCCGTCAAGTTCGGTTTCGGATGGGTCTTCTAATGACCAGAGATTGGTCATTGATTCGAAAGCTGCACGTTTGAAGTCTGCAATGGTGCCTGGCTTTTCTTCCAAGGCTTCAACTTTGGTTGCCCATTCGTGATTGGTCCATCGGTCAGCTGCGATGGACTTCAATGTCTCATGCGTACGATTCTCGGCGTCTTCCTTATAGAGGTATTCAAGAACCTCATGAACAAATGATCCGAGGTACAGATGCCACGCGGGTGGTTCCTTGATTTTGTCTATATAAGAGAGTTTGAACTTCTGCGGGCAATCGCGAAAAAGGCCTATAGATGAAGGCGACAGGTATTCCGGCGGCGTAAACATTGTCTTATTCTCTCATGTCGGTGTGGCAGAAATGTTTTCTGAACTATCCGTGGATGATCTCTGCGTACTTTGAGAGCACCTGGGCTGGTCCACTGACAAGGAATGTGGTGATGCATGATTCACGCCATTTAGCCATGTCGTCACGGATCTTTTCGATGGGTCCAACGAGTGCAACATCTTCCACCATTGACAGTGGAATAGAGGCGGCTGCTTCGTCCTTCTTACCGGCGAGATACAAATCTTGCACTTTCAGAGCGACATCTTCGTACCCCATGCGAGCAAATACTTCGAAGTGGAAGTTGGTGCCACGTGCACCCATGCCTCCTGCGTACAGAGCGAGCATTGGTCGCATCATGTTGGCGCATTTCTCAACGTCATCTCCAACAATGATGGAAACTGTTGCAGCGATTTCAAAGCGGTCTGCTTTGTTTGCCTCGCCACTCTTTGCAAAACCCTCGTTGAGGCATTGACGGTAGTACGCATCTTCTTTTGGTGAGAAGAACAACGGCAACCAACCATCACAAATTTCAGCTGACAGCGCAACATTCTTCGGGCCTTCAGCACCGAGAAAAATCGGAATGTCGGGACGGAATGGATGCACGGTGCTCTTTAATGGCTTACCGAGGCCAGTTCCGCCTTCAATTGGCATGTTGTAAAACTTGCCGTGATAGTTCACTGGCTTGTCGCGACGCACAATGCTGCGAATGATGTCCACATATTCGCGTGTGCGAGCTAGTGGCTTTTCGTATGGCTGTCCGTACCAACCTTCGACAACTTGTGGTCCCGATGCACCAAGTCCCAAAATGAATCGACCACCGCTGAGATGATCCATGGTCATTGCGGCCATTGCCGTTGCTGCCGGCGTACGCGCACCCATTTGCATAATGGAAGTACCTAAGCGAATGTTTTTTGTTTGTGATCCCCACCATGCAAGGGGAGTCAGTGCATCACTGCCGTAGGCCTCTGCAGTCCACACACTGTCGAACCCAAGACGATCAGCTTCTTGAATTGCTTCTAAGGCGTTTGCTGGTGGTCCACTGCCCCAATATCCGCTGCCGTATCCGAGTGAAATGTTCTTAGCCATCTCCACACATTAGGCGGTATTGGCGCCAGAGAAATCAGGAAGCGCGGCTCACAATGTCGATGTAACGAGAATGCATGTCAAGGTCGAGTTCAGCCAGCACGTGTGTTGACTGGCTTGCGACCTCTGCTGGAAACGTGATGATGTCGCTTGTGGTGCGCGTGCGAACTCGTGCGATCTTGAGAGCAATGACAGGTATCACAATGAATATTGCCTTCGTGGCTATCCCTGAATACGCCGATGCGAGGTAGACACCAGGAAAGAGAGAGCCAAGGTAGGCGCCTGCGGTCTGGACGGAGTGGGGGGTGACGGCGGTAATGCTCATGCGTTAATGGTTCACCATCAACATTGATTTTTGATGAACGTCAGTTCAACACAATGGAACTTTTAGGGCAATAACAGCCCAGGGTTTAGCGGGCGATTGCGCCGAGGGCTCCGCGGGCTTGCACCTTTTCGTGGAACTCTGGCAAGTAGGCATCTTTCGGGTTCTCGCGCACTAACTCATCAAGAATTACTGCGTCGTCACCGACAAGGATGCGCCAGTCGCCGCGTTGCACGCTTGCCAAGATGAACGCAGATGCTTCAGCTGCTGACATTGGCGCACTGTCGCGGAATGCTTGAGCACCGGCGGCCATAAATGTACGAAGGTCTTCGTCTGACACTGTTGCGGTGTCAATTCCTGCACGAGCAATACGTTCACGCGCAGTCTCAAGTTGTTCCGCGGTCATGGTGGCAGGGTCATTGCCGTGCAACTTGCTTGAGTTGATGGCAATGTCAGTACCGATATGGCCTGGCATCACGACTGAAGCACGCAGTGTCGGAGCATTCATGCGGAAATCTGTGATGAGTGCTTCTGTAAAACCTTTGACAGCAAACTTTGCGGCGCTGTATGCGCTGTGTGGAGTGTTTGGCCCGAGTGATGCCCAGAAGCCATTGACTGAACTTGTGTTCACAATGTGGCCGAATGGTGCTGCAAGTAGCAGATCCATGAATGCACGCGTGTTGTAGTAGACACCACCCCAGCAGACCCCGAATGTCTTGTCCCATTGATCGCGAGAGTTCTCAACGATGCTTCCGCCACCGCCGATGCCGGCATTGTTGAAAAGAACGTTGACATGTGGTCGCCATGCCGCGACTGCATCGCGGAACCCAAGAACTTGTGATTCATTCGACACATCTGCAATGTGGCTTAGAATTTTTCCGGAATTGCCGTCTGCTGTGCAGATGGCGATTGTCTCAGCCAAGTTCTCTGCGATCACATCGCACGTAGCAACATCGCATCCTTGTGCAGTGAGTTGGCGAACAAGTTCGCGGCCCATGCCGGTTCCGCCGCCTGTAACAACGGCAACTAAGCCGCCGAATCCATTTTCAAATCTGTCAGCCATTGTGGCCCCCCATGTGTTCACTGCCTACGGCGTGTTTCCCTTACAGTAGTGTCTGCTCATACAAAAGGGGGCAGTCGTGGTCACTGTGCATGGAAAAGTAAAGCCTGGTTTCGAAGGAGTCAGCGAGGCATTCGCCAATAATTTCGCCGATGGTTTTGAAGTGGGCGCATCCGTCGCTGTTGTCTATAAGGGCGAGATGGTGGTTGATATCTGGGCCGGTCATCGCGAGATGGAACGCACGTCAGACTGGCAAAGCGACACTCTGGTCAATGTGTGGTCAACAACCAAGACCATGATGTTTCTTACATTGCTCACGCTTGCTGATCGCGGAGAAATTTCACTCACAGATCCGGTGTACAAGTACTGGCCAGAATTCAAAGTAAACAGCAAAGAGGGAATTGAGATTCGTCATCTCATGGCGCACACCGCTGGTCTTTCAGGTTGGGCAGAACCCATGGTGCCAGAAGACATGTACAACCATGACAAGTGTGCCGCCGTACTTGGTGCGCAGGCTCCGTGGTGGACGCCTGGTTCACAGTCTGGCTACCACGCAATTACGCAGGGCTACTTGATTGGCGAGGTAGTCAAGCGAGTCACTGGTCAATCGCTTGGCAATTTCTTTCGCGAGAACTTTGCCGAACCACTTGGCGCTGATTTCCATATTGGTACAGCCGCCGAACATCACCACCGCATTACGAATGTCATCCCTGGCGTCAGTTTGCTCGACCCAACTGCACAACCAGACAGCATTGCAGTTCGCACATACAGCAATCCAAAGCTTGATGCCCGAATTGCATGGACACCAGAGTGGCGTCAGTGTGAAAGTCCTGCTGCAAATGGTCACGGCAATGCGCGTTCAGTTGCACAAGTGCAGTCAATCATTTCTCATGGTGGCGAAGCTGGCGGCAAACGCTTCTTGTCAGCAGCCGGTGTCGAAGCGTTGTTTACCGAACAAATGTCTGGCCAGGATTTGATTCTTGGCGTGCCAATGAAATTCGGAATGGGGTACGGATTGAATTCTGAGTTCACTCCTTTAAGCCCGAACGCACGTGCATGTTTCTGGGGTGGATGGGGCGGTTCGCTTGTAGTGAACGACCTTGATGCTGGGTTGACATATGCGTATGTCATGAACCGCATGGGCCAGGGCACAACAGGTGACATGCGCGCAGCTCTGCCATTGATGGCAACCTTTGGCGCGATTGCGTAATTAGTCCTGCGTGATGCGCAGGGTCATAATTTCAAACGGCTGCAATTCAATTGCGAGCGTTCCATCAGCTGCAACGGCACACGCTGTTCCTGAGTCTTCCAATGCATTGCATTGCTGTGCGGCAATGATTCCGTCGATCGTAAGAGTTCCGTTTGTTCGGCCACCACGCGTTTCCCAGATGCGCACGATGATGTCGTCGCTTCCGTCATCGGCTGGTTTTACTGCACTGATTAACGCGCCAGGAACATCGAGCGAGATCACTGAAGCAGGCACGCGCGGAACGCCATCGAGAATGCGGACTGGATGAGCCATTAGTGCGGCTGCATGTTCAATGCCATTCGCTATAGGGTCGCCATTCAATAGAGAGACAGACCACTGCAAATGTTGTTGCCCGAGGTCTGCTTCCGGGTCGGGGAATTTCGGAGATCTCAGTACGGTGAGTTGTAGCGCGTTGCCGCGGATGTCGTAGCCGCGTGGACCATCGGCAAGAATCGCAGCACCAAATGACGGTTCGCTCACGGCAACATAGCGATGCGCACACACTTCAAACCGAGCAATATCCCAACTGGTGTTTGCATGGCGTGCCCGAGTGACGTGCCCGAACTGTGTGCCGCACACAGCGTGTAGTGCACGCATGTCTGTGGGCAGCACCCATTGCAATCTCTTTTCCTGTTCATGCCAGTCAGCATCAACAGAAATATCAAGCTGAGTTGCACCTGCTCGCAAAGCAAACCGAACCGTAAAGCGAGATGCGTCCGTAGCAAACCCAACTTCAATGGTGGTGCGCAGGGGAGTTGACTCAACAATCACTGGTGGCGCCGTCGCACGCAACGTTGTAGCTGGTGCGTTTGCATCGGTCATGTCGATATCCCATGCGTCGTATTCAGCAGGAGTGTCTTGTCGTATCACGAACTCGGCCCGTGAGGAATCTGGAATGAGATCACGTTGGCCGTTCGAGAGGTGAGTGATTGCACCGTCTGCATTAAACGTCACCGAGATGATTCCGTTTGAAACAGTGATTGAGTCGTCGTTGGTAGCCACTGATACTGGTGCAATGTCAGCAGGAAGAGATGCGGTGGGGAGAGCAGCACCAAAAGATTCAGCTTCGGCCCACATTGGTGAGGCATCAATATCAACAACTGCGCGAAGTGTAACTGGTGCTGGATTCAGAATGTGAGTGTCTCCACTGGCCACAGGGATCACGCGCACCAAGAGCGATTCAATATTCGAAGCGACCTCAGCATGTATTGCTTCGGCGTCATCGTGTACCCATGCAATGGATGAACCAGGAATGATGTCGTGAAATTGCTGAGTCAGAACGTGTTGCCACAATTCATCAAGTGCTGGTGGACGAACACGAGCAAGCGCTGACCACAATTCCAATTCATGCAGTAAACGTTCGCTAGACCTGTTGCCTTGCTTTGTGCCCACTTGCGTCGAATATGTGCCGCGATGTTTTTCGAAATACATTTCGCCCACCCAGCGCGGAGCAGAAGCGCCGTATTCCTTTTGAGACTTCTCAAAGAAACCTGCGACCGTGCCAAAAGAAACCCGCGGAACGTTTTCGAGATCAGCTGCAAGTCGACCACGGTCGATCATCGTTTGTGTCGGACCGCCGCCGCCATCGCCGTGACCGTACAGAACGAGCGAGTTTGAAGAGCCCGCGTGATCCTTGTAGTTGCGTTCGGCAAAACGCAACTGAGATGGAGTCATGATTGCGTTGTATGTATCAACCGGACTGAAGTGAGTGAATACTTGTGTGCCGTCAATCCCTTCCCACCAAAATGTGTGATGTGGAAATGCATTAGTTTCATTCCAGCTGAGTTTTTGGGTGAAGAACCAATGGCATTCACCGTGGGCAACAATTTGTGGCAATGAACCTGGGTATCCGAAGTCATCAGGCAAGAACGCACCAGAACAGGTAACCCCAAACCATTCGCGGAACGCACGTTGGCCTTGTGCAAGTTGGCGCAACAGGCTCTCACCTGATGGCAAGTTGAGATCAGTCTCTACCCACATGCCGCCGATTACTTCCCATCGGCCTTCGCGAACAAGTTCTGTAACACGAGCGAAAATGTCGGGTGCATCTTCTGCCACCCATGCGTAGTGCTGCGCTTGGCTATGGCAGTACACCGCATCGGGATTCTTAGTTAACAAGTCAACGGCATTTGCAAATGTGCGTACTGCTTTGCGACGAGTTTCGCGAATTGGCCACAACCACGCGGTATCAAGATGTGCATGACCAGTGGCAGTAATTGTGTGAGCAGATGGCCCGTTGCCAATACCCAACACTGCATCAAGTGTGCGACGCGCAGCTTCAGCAGTGCCTGCGACATCGTTGACATCGAGAGCAAGGTCACACTGTTCAAGTGCGGCAAATGCTCGAGCACGTTGCGGTGAATCTTCCGGCAAATCAATCGTGAGATCAATGACGGCGTGAAGTGCAATTGCCAACTCATTAATTGCTGCGTTATAGGCAACTAATTGAGCCGCGCGAAATGTGTATACGGAATACGCGGGCGCAGTTGCAGGGTCACCAAACGTTGTGGGTCCATAACCGTATTCATGGCCAGCAATAATTGGAGTCGCGGCGGCTTCAACCCAGATATCAATTTCTGTTCCGGCATCGTGAGCACCGAGATGCAACAAACGACGGTCTGGTTGGATTGCATGAACGATGCGTCCGTCCATGTACGCAAGAGCTTCAGTTTGAAAACCATCGCCTCGTCCGTTGAAACCGATGTCCACGTACGCAGCGATGTTTGTCTGTTCCAGATGATCTGGCACCACTGCCGTGAGATGAAACCAGCGTGTGTGCCATGCTTGGCCCCATTTTGAGCCGAGAACAAATGGTGTTACTGGGGAAGCGGTTGCTGTGTCATAGCCAGGTGATTCGAACCATTCCTCTGTGGCGGTAACAGTGAAATTGATTGCCCCGCTCGAAATAAACGGCGTGATGCGTTGGTCGAGCAAGCGACGTGCTCGTTGCATAGCTGGTGCAGTGATGCGATGCGCCATGTGGCGACCTCATTTCGGTGAGGTCTTTAGATTATGCGCTCCAGCTTCATGGAGAAAGCGCCGTGGTATTCCCACATCAGGTATTCACCTTCGCGCCAACGCTTGACCTCAATGCCAGGGATTCCCTGTGGGCGCAGTACCAGCACGCCGTCTTCGTAACTTGCCGACACAACCATGGGAGTCTTGAGATCCATCTCTAAAACATCGTGACAGCCATTTTCGAAAGTGCCATCAACGTGGGCGAAGTCATGGATGACATGACCAGCTGTGACAATGACGCGATCGCCTGCTTGTTCAATGCGCTCCACGTGTTTCCACATGGGCATGTTCTCAGGTGCACGTTCGCCGTTCACGGTGACTTCTAGTGCGCGCCATGTTCCACGAAGGTCCGGGGCTCCGGCAATCAGTGGTTCTTTAGCAGCAGTTAAGAAGGGGCCTGGCATGTCGCCGTGCCAACCACCCGTAGGAGTGTTGACCCGGGGGATATCAAGAATTGATGTCATGCCATAACAGTAGGCGCTTGAGCGGCCAGCGTGTCATGCCACAAGGAACACGGTTTATTCGTTAATGGCTTTATAGAGAATTGAGCCAAGAACAGCACCCATGATGGGGAACACGAAGAACGCCCACAACTGATTCAGCGCTTCGCCACCAGCGAATATGGCAACTCCAAAGGACCTTGCTGGGTTAACCGATGTGTTGTCGATGGGAATGCTGATCATGTGGATCAACGCAAGTGTCATACCGGCAGTAAGTCCACCGAATCCTTGAGAAAACTTCGGATGAGTTGTAGCCAACACCACGTACACAAGAACTGCGGTGAGAATAATTTCTACCAACATCATTGACATGTAGTTGTAACCGTTAGGCGAGAGTGCTTTGTATCCGTTTACCGCAAAGTTTGCAGGAGACACTGTGAAACCAGTTTTGATTCCTTTTGCAATACCAAGAATTGCTGCACCACCAAGTGCGGCTCCTACTAATTGACTGACGATGTAATACGGAATGAGTGCTTTGTCGATCTTCTTGCTGATTGCAAGACCGATAGTGACAGCAGGGTTGATGTGGCATCCCGATACGGGGCCAACAGAATATGCAGCGACCAACAATGAAAGTCCGAATGCCAAAGACACCATCAAAACTTTGCCGTCGAATGCAGGAACAAGAATGGCGGTACCGGGACCACCCATCATGAGAAGAAAGGTACCGAAAGCTTCGGCACCCATAATGCGTGAATGTTTCATAAGGAGCCCCCTAGAAAGGTGAGTCTCCGCCCACCCATGTTCTAACGAATTGATGAGGCTCGGTGGTGGATATGCCTGATTACCAGACGGGGTCGACGACGTGAACCTTGCCGAGACGCAATTCCAATGCGTCACCAGCGTTGAGCAGCAAGTCTTCACGCCACGAGTGCGCCACAATCTGGACGCCTTGTGGTGCTCCGTCGTGATTCCCAATCGGAAAGGCGAGCGACGGTATTGCAAGTGATGCCATATTGACTGTGTACCGAAGGTGGTCCCACAGTGGTGCCATTATTTCGGAACCTTCAATGTCTTCGTTCATGCGCATAAATGGTTTTGTCAGCACTGGCATCACGATTAATGGATATGTTTCAAAAAATTGATTCCACGCCCGAAACATCATGTCTCTATCGGCCAGCGCTTTCATCAATACTTGCGGAGTTGGTTCGGGGAACATCGGCAGCATGCCTTCAATTGCCTTTGTTAAGCCAGAGTCGTTGATGCCCGGCAATGTCGGTACGAGTCCTAGAAGAACGTCCATGGCACCCAAACGAAGCCACATTGAAAAGAAAGTCTCCAACATGGGTGGAGAAATTTCTTCCACTTCATAACCGGCATCCTCTAATAGACGTCCCGCTGTGCGTATTGCAGTTTTTGTGGCGTATTCCATTGGGTGGCCATCTTCAGTGAGAAGTGCAACACGTATCGGCGACTTCGGTGCAGGGAAATCATTTTGCATTGGTACCCAGAACGGATCAGTCCAGTTCGGATATTGCATTGCTGCATATGTCAAACGAAGATCAGCCATTGTGCGAGCGAGTGGACCTTGCGTTGACATCATGGTCGCAGAGAGTCCACGTGGGTTGGGGTTTGTGCCACCTGTTGGCATGCGACCCATAGTCGGACGTAAGCCGATGATGCCGTGACAAAATGCAGGCCAACGAACAGAACCTGCAACATCGTTTCCTTGGGCGACGGCGCACATTCCAGAGGCAACTGCTGAACCGGCACCACCACTAGAACCACCAGGTGTCAGATGTATTCCGTGTGGGTTGTGAGTCTCACCGTGTAGGTCATTTCCGGTGTGTGCGCGTAACGCAAATGAAGGGGAGTTCGTGCGCCCCAACATGACTGCACCATCGGCAAGAAGCCCTTCAATGCTTTTGTGCGTCACTGTTGACTTGTTGTCCTTCAACATTGCTATGCCGTTGTCCATTACATAGGGCACATGGTCAGTATTGATTTTTGTTGTCATCGCAACACCAGCAAGAGGGCCAGTTACTGAACCATTATCAATTAATGATGCTTGAGCGCGAGCAAGTTCATCAGTGCGCACCACGATTGCGTTGAGTTTCCCGTTTACTGCGTCAATACGCGAGATATGGGCTTCAGTAACTTCTGCGGCGCTTACAGTTCGTTCGCGAACAAGACGAGCGGTTTCGGCTGCTTCTAACTGCCATAGTTCTGTTGTCATGTTCCCCCGGAATGTTTATGGTTCGACGATTGCAAATCCTGTGGTGATTGTGTCGAGCTTGCCAAAAATTTCCAGCAACGCCGACGCATCGCCATCAATTGAAATTGTGCCTGCCGTGATTTGGTCGACAAATGTTGTTGCCTGAGTGACGACATCGAGCATTGTGAGACGAGTCAACGTGATTGTTGCAGCGGCTGATTTTTCATGACGACCAGGCGTTGCATACAACGTACGGTTTGAGATTCCGAGAATCCACTTTTCGTCAATGTCTGTGAAGTGCCAGTTCACACAGAGTGAAACACCACCCAACTCTTCCGACTTCATTCGCACCGAAAGCGAGTCAAAGAGTTGTTCGATGGTCATTGCAAGAAGTAAGCCTCTGTTGCGCACTGCGATGGGCGCAGGAGCAGGTGGTCCAAGTCGAAGTTCTTGTGCTCCCATCAGGTACGCATTGCGGAATGTAGAAGATTCAGCTTGATACCCGAGTTGTTCAAGAGCATCTGCTTGCAAGTGGCGTGCCGATGTATTGGTTGGATCCGCAAAGACCAAGTGATTCAGTAGTTCTGTCACCCATCGATAATCACCCTCGTCAAAAGCCTTCTGAGCTTTCGCAATCAGCGCATCAGCGCCACCAGCAAGATCTACGTAACGCTTGCCGACTTCGGTAGGAGGCAATTTGTTCAAGTTTGAAGGGTTTCCGTCGTACCAACTGAGATAACGCTGGTACACCGCTTTTGAGTTGTGGACCAAGTCTCCGTAATAACCACTTGTGTGGTCATTGGCTTTGAATTCATCGGGCAGTTCAAGAGTTGCTGCAATTTCCAACGGCGTGAACCCTTGGTTTGCCAAACGCATTGTCTGGTCATGTATCCATTTGTACAAGTCGCGTTGTTGAATCAGGAACTGATGAAGATCTTCATTTCCCCAACGTGGCCAGTTGTGCGAAGTGAAAAGAATCTTTGTATCAGCGGCGAATAGTTCAATTGACTCATCGATGTACTTTGACCACTTCAATGAGTTGCGAACAAGTGCGCCGCGAATTGGTACCAAGTTGTGCATTGTGTGAGAGCAGTTTTCTGCCATGCACAACCAACCATGATCAGGAAAGAAGAAGTTCATCTCCGCAGGTGCTTCAGTTTCCGGAGTCAACTGGAAGATCACACGAACACCATCGACAAGTAATTCTTCGCCGGTGAACGTGATGTCTTCAGTTGGTGCAATAAGTCCCGGAGGCCCGAGTGGAACTGAGTTACCAAGTCCGCAATCAACGTGACCGGTTGGGCCAGCAGGAAGAAGTGGACCGAACTGGTACGTAGCGCGTCGCCCCATTGCAGGACCAGCAATGACATTTTCTCCGACGGTCTCATGCAAGAAACCAATAGGTGCAATGACGCGACATTTTCCGGCATCAACTTCGGCTTGAGTTGTGACACCAAGAACTCCACCGAAATGGTCCGCATGTGAATGGGTGTAAATAACAGCAGTCACTGGGCGATGACCAAGTTGTGCAGTAATGAGGTCGTAACTTGCGCGAGCTGTTGCTTCGGTGGTCAATGGGTCAATAACAACCCAACCTTCTGTTCCTTTTATAAAAGTGATGTTCGAAATGTCGTAACCACGTACTTGCCACACTCCGTCGGCTACTTCAAAGAGACCATGATGTGCGTTGAGTTGGGCGTGGCGCCACAAGCTGGGGTTCACAGTTTCTGGTGCAGGGCCACCCGCGCGGATGAAGTCATACCTATTGACGTCCGCCACCATGCGGCCGGCAGCATCAGTAATGCGGCCAGTGGGAAGGGAAGCAATGAAGCCGCGCTTAGCGCGGTCAAAGTCGCCTGCATCTGATGGCGGGGTAACGGTGGAGTTCTTTGCCTTGGTGTGGGCTGAGGCTTGTTTCGGTTGCTCGTTGTTTGACATGGGGACCCTTCTGAAGGTGCCTAAGAACAATAGTGGGCGTGGGCGCCTCCTTATTAATGAGGGATACCTACCCAAACGGCTCCGCCTCAGGAGATTTAGCCCCTTGCGAACTAAGGTCATTCCATGCCCCATCGCTGGGGACCTATGTAGGAGGACATCATGCCAAAGCCAGGAATGCACACAGGAAACGAGACCGACTCAGAATTGAACTTTGCGATGTCAGCAAAGGCACTGCCCTTGTTTAACGCTGTGAAGAAGTTCATTGCAGAAGAAGTCGAACCAATGGCCGAGAAATTTTACGCACTCGGTGAAAACAGAGAAGATCGTTGGCAGTACGCACCAGGGCAGCTTGAATTGCTTGAAGGCGTGAAGTCAAAAGCGAAGGCACAAGGTTTGTGGAACTTCTTCTTGCCAAATGCAGAGACCGGCGAAGGACTTTCGAACCTCGACTACGCATACATCGCTGTTGAGCTTGGCAAGAGCCCGCTTGCATCAGAGAGCTTGAACTGTTCAGCACCTGACACCGGAAACATGGAAGTTCTCGAGCGCGTCGGAACACCAGAACAAAAAGAAAAATGGTTGAAGCCACTTCTGAATGGTGAGATTCGTTCTGCCTACGTCATGACCGAGCCAGATGTTGCCTCATCTGACGCTAAAAACCTTCAGTGCCGTGCAGAACTTGACGGTGACGAGTGGGTAATTACTGGCGACAAGTACTACGCATCAGGCGCAGGCGACCCACGCTGCAAGATTTTCATTGTGATGTTGCTGACAAGCCCAGATGGCCCACCAAGTCGCAAGCACTCACAGATTCTTGTTCCAAGAGACACACCAGGAGTTGAAATTGTCGGACCAATGGAAGTGTTTGGCGAAGACGATGCACCTCATGGTCACATGCACATTCGTTTCAACAGCGTGCGCGTACCAAAGGAAAACATTCTTCAGGGCGAAGGAAAGGGTTTCGAAATTTCACAAGTTCGTCTCGGACCTGGTCGTATTCACCACTGCATGCGTTCAATCGGTGCAGCAGAGCGTGCGCTTGAGCTCATGATTCGTCGTGGACTCACTCGTGAAGCATTCGGAAAGCCAATCGTTCGTTTGGGTAAGAACCCAGAAGTTATTGCAAAGGCACGTATCGAAATCGAAGCATGTCGTCTCATGGTTCTTCGTGCCGCAAAGGCAATGGACACAATGGGTAACGCCGAAGCTCGTATTTGGGTAAGCGCCATTAAGGCAATGGTGCCCATTCGTGTATGCGCAATCATCGACGAAGCAATTCAGATGCACGGTGCAACCGGAGTTTCACAATGGTCTCCACTGTCTCGTATGTACGCAAGCCAGCGCACATTGCGTTTGGCTGATGGTCCAGACGAAGTTCACTGGAGCGTTGTTGCTCGCGCAGAGATCAACCGCTATGAAGGTGAAGCATCTCCTGCGAAGCCAGAGACATACCGCGGTATGTTCAGCGGCCCATCCTGATTCGTTGATCCTCAATGAAATTTTCAATTTGGCCTAATAGCGAACGTCCGTGGACAGAAGTTCGCGATCTTGCAACGGAAATCGAAAACATGGGCTGGGATGGCCTGTGGTACGCAGACCACTACATGCCCAACACTCCCGATGGTGAACCCATCGGTGGTGACATGCATGAGTGCTTTAGCATTTTGTCAGCCTTGGCTGCCACTACATCACGTATTCGTCTCGGATCATTGGTGACACCCACCACTATGAATCATCCGGCGTTGATTGCAAATCGCGCCTCCACGATTGACCGCATCAGCAATGGCCGATTTGTTCTGGGTATGGGTGCAGGTTGGCAAATCAATGAGCA
>JAPKZY010000049.1 GCA_026393535.1 Actinomycetota bacterium
TGGTGGCTCGCCAACGTCGTATCGAGTTACTTCAACTCCTGGATCTTTTACGTGCACTGTTACTGGTTCGTCTGGTGATTGCACGGTGACTGGGCTTACGAATGGCACGTCGTACACGTTTAAGGCGACTGCTACGAATGGTGGCGGTACATCTGCTTCGTCGGCTGCTTCTAATGCTGTTACTCCCACTGCACCTGCAACAACGACGGTGGCACCTGCTTTGTCGATTGTGATTCAAGCACCTGTGACATCAGTGGCTCAAGGTCAGGCATCAGTGGCAACGGTTGCCCCAACGTCCACCACCACAACTGTTGTGGTCCTTGGCGCTGATGGCAAGCCTGCTCCAACAACAACGACGACCACTTCTACATCGACAATTGCACCAGCAGAATCGAGGATGGTGTCAACAACGGTTGCGCCGATAACAAAGAATGCTGCGTTACCAGCAATTGTGACAACAACGACTATGGGTCCTCCCGTTATCGACAATGTGGCTGCTGGCGAAACAGCAGTGCAGATTGACGGTGTTACAACGGATGCAGTGGTGACTCGTGAGAATAACCAGTTAGTTATAAATGCAGGCCCATTAAACGCAAAATTGTCAAGTGTAGATGATGCAGGCCTTGCGTTGCCTCTGGACTCCGACGGAAACGTGCGTTTGTCGGTTGGCGATGTAATTAAATTATCTGTTGGTGGGTTTGAACCTGGGTCTTTGGTAGAAGTGTGGTTATTCTCAACTCCAACAAAATTAGGTTCGATAGTTGTTCAAGCAGACGGGAAGATTGAGGGTCTTTTTGCAATTCCTGCTGGAATCAAATCTGGGTCTCACCGAGTGGTGGTGTCCGCCAAATTAGCGAACGGCAAACCGACGACGTTTGCTCTAGGGGTTTTGATAGGAGAGGTCTCCAGGACTTCAACTCTTACTAGAGTACTTATCGCAATTCCGATCTCATTTGCAGTTGTGTTCGCGTTCATTCTTCCTACGCAACTACGTCGCCGCAAAAAAACAGTTGTTGCGTGAACAATTCTAAATCCCACGTCAAACGCTTACGGGTACTAAGGTGAGCAGTCCATGATGTGTGCAGAATCAAAGATTTGAGAACTGCAAATGTTTAGGAGAAGGCACAAAAGCTCTAATTCGGGTGAAGATGGTGCAGGGTGGATCTATGCCGACCTGTTCTTGGCTCTGATGATTGTTGGTCTTGGGTCTGCTGTAATCACGTCGTCGTCTCCAACATCAGGTGCGGCGACTACAAGCGCGCCTCCAACATTTCAATTGAGTTGCGCTGAGTTCCCTGTACGGGTGCCAAGTAATTTGTCGCGCACTAGCGGTGGTGCACAAATTGAAGCTGTCATTACATCTGAGATCAGCAAGCGCGGTTGGAGCGGCGAGAGTGCCAAGCCAGGCCTTGTCATCGTGTTCGGCGGATTTTCTGGCAGTGAAACTGCCGGAGCAGGAGACAGGCGAGCACAAAACTTACGTGCCGCTCTTCGTGCTGCCGTGCCCCCATTTCAACAAGTAGAAATGCGCACAGGCGGTGCACAAAATGTCACAGTCAACGGCGTGTCGTCTGATGTAGGTGGCGCTGGCTCTTTTCTGCTTGTCGTCTATCTATTGTTCAATGGTGCAGCTCTCACAGAAGATTGCACCCGTTAAGGAGTTATATGCCTAATTCACCACATGCCCATGCTGATGCAGTCACAGCCGTTGAAAAATGGCTAAGCGTTTCAAAACAAACTTCGTCACTTGGTGCAAGCGCCGGACAGTTCGTTGATGACCTCCGCAACAACCAAAAGACACGTGAGTGGTCAAAGGTCAACGTTGAACAGATCTTGCCGTTCAAGAGCGAGACTCCTCGTCTGTTGTTGGTAGTACGTGCCGGAGCAATGTTTTTGCCAATTTTGTTGACATGGCTTGCACTTTCACAGGTAATCGGCCCGTTCTCGCTGTACCTGCAAAACCAACAAGCAAGTGCCAACTTTTTGTGGTTCTGGAACCAGAACCCAGGGAAGTCTTTTGCTGGTGTGTGGAAGTTGAGCCACGTGGCTCTTACTGACGCAGCTATTTTGGCGTTTCTTACGGTTCTTGCAATGCGCATCGCGTGGTGGGAAACCTCACGAGCAGAACAATCTGAAGCTAGATACACCGAGATGTTGTCTGCACTTGAGTTCTACTTCGTTTCTTCGCGCGATAACTAAGTAGGTACGTGGCGTATTGTTCGCCATATGACTTTTACAACTCACCATGCGTTGGTGAACAACGTAGATATTGCGTATTGGCATGAGCGTTCTGAAGGCGCACATAAAGTTTTGGTGTGCGTACATGGATGGCCAGAGTCAAAACGCATTTTTTCGCGCGCTGTTGGGCCGTTACGAGATGCTGGTTTTGATGTTGTGGTGCCAGACCTGCGTGGGTTTGGTGAGTCGGGTTTAGCTCCAGATGGTTTTTACGATGTGGTGTCACATGCACGCGATATTGAATCACTGGTGTTTGATCATCTCGGGTACGAGTCTTTTGTTCTTGTTGGCGGCGACCTAGGTGGTCCTGTCATTCAAGAGATGGCATTGCGGAATCCAAATCGAGTGGAACGCATGGTGCTGTTTAACTCGCCGCTTCCAATGGACAAAGAACGGATGGCCGGCATGCGGACTCGCCCACCCGTCGAGGTGATGGATTATTTCATTCGGCAGGGGACTGATGCGGATGCGCTTGCTTCAGAACTAGATACTGAAGAAAAGCGAGCCGAATACATCGCTGCGTTTTATTCCACGCGCTTGTGGGCACACCCTGGTGCATTCAATCCGGATGACATTGCATGGCATGTTGAACCATTCCGTGACGCGCAGAAACTACGCGCGTCGTTTGCCAATTACGAGTCGGCGTTCGATGCGACAAAGCGTGCAGAGAAACCCTTGTATGGCAGAAATTCAGTAACTCCAACGCTGATTCTTTTCGGAACCAGTGATCATGTGATTTATCCAGATTTTGATCTCATGGCGGCAACGGTGTTCGACATTCACGATGGGCCAATTCGTATTGAGAACTGCGGTCATTTTGTGCCGTGGGAGGCTGTGGAAGAATTTATTTTTCGTACAGCTGAGTTCTGTCGAGAAAACTAACTATTCGTTCTGTGACATCTTTTCGGCAATGGCGCGATCTCGGCGAATGACATTTCGAATCAAGACTGAAGAAACGACACCGACACCAGCAATCATGACAAGGAATACCGTGTACTGCATCCAGCCTCCACGATCGCCTGAACTCTGCGGCTTCTTTCCACAATCGGGGCGCGGGTTTGAATTGATGCATTCGGATGGTTCGTTTACCAAGTCATACACATACGTTGAGTCCGTCACCTCAGCAACGGTGGAGTCGGGGGGGGTGTCTGCTGCATGTGCGGCGGAGAGTCCGAATGGTGCAAGCGTGAGAAGAACGGCACAGGTGATGGGGGCAATACGGGGCATGGGACTATCGTCTCACGCGAACTAAGGTTTACAAAGCCATGAGTACAAAGTCACATCCCGCCCAGCACGATGTAGTGCTCGTTGTTGATTTTGGCGCTCAATATGCCCAGCTCATTGCGCGTCGCGTGCGCGAAGCGCGTGTGTATTCAGAAATCGTCCCGCACCGCATTACGGCAGCAGAAGTAGTGGCTAAAGCGCCAAGGGCAATCATTTTGTCGGGAGGCCCGAAGAGCGTGCATGTCGATGGTGCCCCGTTGCTAGACCCTGCTATTTACGAATTGGGAATTCCCATTCTTGGTATTTGTTACGGCTGTCAGTTGGTTGCACAACAATTAGGTGGAGTAGTTGCCCGCGGTGGGCGAGGCGAATATGGTCGTGCAACTCTGACGCGTAGTTCTTCCTATTCTCAACTGCTTGGTGACTCAACACCACAGGTGCATGACGTATGGATGAGCCATTTCGATTTCATTGGTGAAGCACCAGCCGGTTTTGTAGGTACTGCATCTACCCCTGATGCACCGAATGCTGTGATTGAAGATGATGCTCGTCGTATATACGGTGTGCAATATCACCCTGAAGTCGTGCATACGACCAGTGGTCAAGATTTGTTAGTTCGCTTTCTGGTCGACATTGCACAATGCAAACAAGACTGGACAATGGCAAACATTGTTCAAGATCAAATTGAAGCAATTCGTGCGCAAGTCGGAACTGAACGAGCAATCTGTGGTTTATCAGGCGGGGTGGATTCATCGGTTGCTGCTGCAATCGTGCACCAAGCTATTGGTGCGCAACTCACATGTGTGTATGTGGATACCGGGCTCATGCGTCGCGGAGAAAGCGAACAAGTTGTAGAGACATTTCGCAAGAGCATGGGCATTGAGCTAATTCACATCGATGCAGGTGACAGATTCTTTGCTGCGCTTGCAGGCATTACAGAACCAGAAGCAAAGCGCAAAGCTATTGGCGAATTGTTTGTTCGCATCTTCGAAGAAAACACCGGCGGACTGACCGATGCGAAGTTCTTGGTGCAAGGAACGTTGTATCCAGACATTGTTGAAAGTGGCGGACACGACGGAACTGCTGCAGTGATCAAGAGTCATCACAATGTTGGTGGACTTCCTGACGATATGACGCTCAAGTTATGTGAACCATTACGGGCGTTGTTTAAAGATGAAGTGCGCAAAGTCGGTGTTGAAGTTGGGCTCAGCGACGACATTGTGTGGCGTCAGCCGTTCCCTGGTCCGGGTCTCGGTGTACGCATCATTGGTGAGGTCACACCAGACAAAGTGGCGACCCTGCAACATGCAGATGAAATTGTTCGTCATGAAGTGAAGGCCGCTGGTCTCGAGCGCGAAATTTGGCAAGCCTTTGCAGTACTCGCCGATATTCGTAGCGTTGGAGTCATGGGCGACGAGCGCACCTATGGCCGTCCCATCATCATTCGTGCCGTGACCAGCGACGATGCCATGACAGCAGACTGGGCCCGGTTGCCCTATGACCTCTTGGAAAAGATGTCGAGCCGCATCATCAATGAGGTGCCAGGCATTAACCGGGTGGTCTATGACGTCACCTCAAAGCCGCCTGGCACGATCGAGTGGGAATAGCCCGAAGGGGCTCATATCCACCCCTGTATGGCTCTGAACGGGCGCCGTCAGGCCATAACGCAACCCAAGTAGCCTGACAGGGTCATGTTTTCGACCCGTCACCACCGGGGGCCCTTGCGGTCCGTACTGGTCTCACTTCTTGCCGTTGGCATCATGGGGGGCACGGTCATTTCTCCAGGGCTGGCCTCTGCCGACTCTGTCGACGACAAGCGTCGCCAGGTTGCAAATATTGCCGATCAGCTCGAGAACCTGGCTGAGCAGATGGACGCTCTTGGCGAAGATTACGCCCAGTCATTGACCGACCAAGCTGACCTTGCCGTGGAGATTGATAGAGCTCAAGCAGATGTGGCGGCAGCCGAAGCGCAACTATCGCAAATGCGAGGCACGTTGTACATGTCGGCAGTTACGCAGTTCATGCATGGTGGTCGTAATTCAACATTGACAAATCTTTTCGCATCGTCTGGTGGAGTACAAGATGCTTTACAGCGCAGTCAGTTGCTATCAATTGCAATGAACCAAGGGTCACTGACAACCGATTCGCTAGATGCAACAGCCACATCACTCACGAAGAAAAAAGCTGCCTTGGAAAAGAAGCGCAAACAAGCAATCAGTATTGGTGCGGTTGCAAATAAACGCCTAGGAGCTGCAGAGGCTTTAGCGGCACGGTACGAACAATTACAATCAACTGTCCAAGGCGACCTTGTTGATTTGCTACGCGAAGAACGTAATCGTCGGGAAGCGCAAGCACTCACTGATGCACAACGAGAAGCTGCCGGATACAGCAGTAAGTACGCATCAATTCAAAAGAAGTACGGCAACATTCCAAAGGTTTCGGCCCGCAGTCAGTCCGTGATTAGAGCTGCTTTGTCTCAACTTGGAGTTCCGTACCGATATGGTATGAGTTCGCCAGGCAAGGCTTTTGATTGTTCAGGGCTCACCACGTATGCATGGGGCAAGGCTGGGGTTGGTCTGAAACGAAATTCACGTGCACAGTTCAATTCATTGCCGCATATCCCGAAGGAACTGGCGATGCCGGGTGACCTCATATTCACAGGGTCTCCCATTCACCATGTTGGTATTTATCTTGGTAACGGAACAATGGTGCACGCACCACGAACTGGAGACGTTGTAAAAATCGGGCCAATTCGCTGGTGGAAAGTTGTTGGCGTCGTTCGACCTGGTTGATTAGCGATACGGTCTATCTCCATGCAGGGGATCGATGAAGTCAAAGTAGAAGCGTGGCTCAACGCCGATATTGAAGGTGCGCAGGGTCCGTATACATACGATCTGATTGCTGGCGGCCGAAGCAACCTCACTTTCCATGTCACTGACTCTCATGGCACACAAATGGTGTTGCGTCGCCCGCCAATGGGCCATGTGTTGGCTACGGCTCATGACATGGCGCGCGAACATCGCATTATCTCTGCTGTTGGAAAGACCAATGTTCCAGTACCTCGCACGCTTGGTGTGTGTACTGATGAAGCAGTCAATGGGGCACCGTTCTACGTAATGGCTTTTGTTAATGGTGTTGTACTAGATAGCCCAGACAAGGGCCTGTTGTTACCCGAAGCGTTACGCACTTCGGCAGCTGAGAACCTCATTGATGTGTTAGCCGATCTCCATGCCGTTGATATTGATGCAGTTGGCCTTGGAGACTTAGCGAAGCGCGAAGGCTACGTTGAACGCCAAGTGAAGCGGTGGAGCACACAGTGGGCTAATTCAAAAACGCGCGAGTTGCCTGCAGTAGAAGAAGTAGCGCGTTTGTTGGCGGAAAACATTCCCGTGCAACACGGTGTTGCAATCGCTCATGGTGATTATCGCTTTGGAAACTGCCTTACTGATATTTCAACGGGCAAGATTGCTGCAGTGCTCGACTGGGAACTATGCACACTTGGTGACCCACTCGCAGATCTTGGCTATATCGGTGTGTACTGGACTGATCCTGGTGTTCCGATGTTGCGTCATAATGATCCGTCTGGACATCCGGGTTCGTGCACGTTTGATCACTTAGTACAACGCTACGCAACACGTACTGGTCGTGATGTTTCAAACATCGGGTACTACAAAGCGTTTTCTAGTTTTCGTTTGGCAGTTATTTCCGAAGGTGTCTATGCGCGGTACCTACACGGCGCCATGGGCGACCAAGATATTGATCTTGCACCGATGAAGTTGGGAACTGAAACATTGGCTGAGTCTGCACTCGCAGCATTGACGGGGAAGTAACTATGGCTGTGTTAGAAGGCTGGGTCAAAGGCTCATTTACATCTGCATCATTGACGCGTGACACGTACCGAAAGGGGACTGGCCCAGTTGTCATCGTGGTTCACGAAATACCAGGCATCACGCCGGCAGTGGAACGCTTTGCAAACGATGTTGTCAATGCTGGGTTCACGGTTGTGATGCCTGATCTCGTTGGCACACCTGGCCGTGAAGTGAGTGGAACCTATTTGGCATCATCAATGTTGAAGATTTGCATTGCAAAAGAATTCACAACGTTGGCGCTTCAGAAAACGTCGCCCGTTATCTCTTGGCTGCGTGCTTTGGCGCGAGCCCTTCACAATGAAATTGGTGGCAAAGGTGTTGGTGCAGTTGGTATGTGCTTCTCCGGTGGATTCGCGCTCGGCATGATGGTCGATGACATCATGATCGCACCTGTTTTGTCGCAACCATCGTTGCCGTTCGTGGTGGGAAAAGCTCGTGGTGCTGATCTCAATTTGTCTCCTGATGATGCTGCAGTCATTACTCAACGCGCAGCAGACGGATGTCAGGTTCTAGGTTTGCAGTTCACGCAAGACAAATTAGTGGGCGACCGTTTCGCTTCATTGCGCAATCTCATCGGCGATGCTTTCATCGCAGTAGAGATTCCATCACAGTCTCCGAAAGACCACAGCGTGCTCACTGAACAGCGTGACGAAGACAGCGTGCAGCGCGTTCTTTCGTTCTTCAGTGAAAAACTGAAGTAGTTACTGCGGGCCGCCGTCAACGGGAAGCATTGTTCCAGTTGTGTAACTGCTGGCATTGCTAGCCAAGTACAGAGCAGCGCCGACAATTTCATGTGGTTCGCCGCCACGTTGCAACATGTAGCCAGTTTTTGCAGCCTTGTTAAAACGTTCCATATCCCAGGCCTTTGAGATATCCGTTAAGAAGGGTCCGGGCACGATGCAGTTCACACGTACATGGGGCGCATATGTTCGCGCAAGCCCCATGGTCAAGTTGTTAACAGCTGCCTTAGCGGCACCGTAGATCACTTCGTTAGGCGATGGTCGCGAACTCGCAATAGATGACACATTGATAATGGAACCCCCACGCACAGTGCCGTCGACATTCTTTGTAGTCATGTGAGTGCCAATAAGAGCCGACAATCGAAATGGTCCTTTTAAGTTCACGCCAAGAACTTTGTCGTACAAATCTTCTGTGACTTCCACGAGCGATGAATACAACGGCGACATGCCTGCATTGTTTACAAGAATGTCAATGTGTCCGAACTCAGCAATGGCAGTAGTGGCCAACATCTCTGCATCAGACCATGACGCTGCGTGATACCCAACGGCAAGCGCGCGTCGACCCAACGCACGAACTTCGTTCGCAACTGTTTCGCAGTTTTCAACTTTGCGACTTGCAACAACAATGTTTGCGCCACGTTCCGCAAACGCCAACGCCATCTCGCGACCAAGCCCACGGCTACCACCGGTGATGATGGCGGTCTTGCCCTCTAGAGAAAAAAGATCTGTCATGTCGTTACCTTTGCTGAATAATCAGGATGTTTGAATGACGCAACGGTACGTCGCACATCTGCATTGGCCGATACCAGAAGGTGACCGGCCAGTAATCCCTTTGCCGCCTTGGCGTTATGGCCACCCACCACGGCTCCTGAATGCGACACAAGGTCAACGCGGACAACGTTGTCGAGTAGATCCCAATTGATGGCAGCTCGATGTTCGTTCGGCAATAAGTCCACAACGGTCTTCTTTTTTACACAAGCAACTAGTGCATCGGTGATTGCTTCATTCCACCATTTCGACATCGTGCCAAATGGTGCAAGACGTGCACCCATCTTGAGTCGATAGTCGGGGATTTGGTCATCAGCACGCACAAGACCGAGTAATCCAGATGGAACAATGATGCGTTTTGTGAATGCATTGCGCTGTGTTGCGGTGAGCGATGCAAGATCTAGGTGGTCCCATACGACTCCGGTGTAGCGCTGCCATGCAGGAAGACACGGTGCACCAACTAGTTGCATGTTGCAAGATTGTGCACGTGTTAGGTGACCGCCATTAACGCCAAGAAGTTTTTGGGTGCCACCCTTTTCTTTTCGTAATTGGACAACGATTTGCGCGCGGGATGTCTCGAGAGCCGCACCAAAAGCTCCCAACCGAGGGGCCCACGGGCGTGAGGTGTCGCCATCCTTGGCTTTTCCTTCAGAGGGAGGGAGAAGTAGCACGAAATCTTGTGTCGCCATCTATGAGATTCTGGCACTTACTGCCTAGTATTGTCTTATGCGCGTACACGTAGACCCCTCCAAATGCCAAGGCCATAACCGCTGTTATGCCTTAGCCCCCGAATTATTCGATGTTGACGATTACGGCAACGCTTTCGAACTCAATGACGGTGTCGTTCCTGCCGGCCTCGAAGACAAAGCTCGTCTTGCACTTGCCAACTGTCCCGAATTTGCTATCTCAATAGAGGAATAGACATGAGTGAAACCGTTTACGGCCCCGTCACTGACTGGGCGACAGACTTCGACCACGCGTCACCTGCATACGCAGCTGACATGCACAAAATTTGGGATGACTTAAAAAATTCAGGTTGCCCCATTGCCCACACAGATCGTTATGGCGGCACATGGTTGCCACTCACGCACGAGTTGGTGCACGAGATTGCTTACGACACCGCTCATTTTTCTAGTCAAGGGCCAGTTGTTGGCCAATTGAAGCCAAGCGAACTGGAAGATTCGGTGCCTGCACCTATCGGTGGAGCACCTCCAATTTCGTCAGATCCTCCATTCCATGCTGAGGCTCGTCGTTTGCTTTTGCCAGCCTTTTCGCCAAAGGTCATCGACCCTTGGCGCGAAGAAGTCATCACTATTTGCAACCAACTCATCGATGACATGGGCGATGCAGATCACATTGATGCTGCACTGCAGTACTCCCAGCACATTCCTGTCATGGTGATTGCTCGCATGCTTGGTTTACCCGTTGAAGACGGTGACAAGTTCCGCGGATGGGTGAACCTTGTTCTCAGCGGAATTGGTGAAGAGCGTACAGAAGCTCGTATGCAGCAATTCATGGAATTCAACGAGTATCTCGAGTTCCACGTGAATGATCACATCGAGAATCCTCGTGATGACCTCATTTCATTTTTGTTGAATGCTGAAATTTTCGGCGAGAAGCTGTCACCACGCCATGTTGCGGGTTCGGTCATCTTGTTGCTGATTGCCGGCATCGATACAACATGGAGCGGCATTGGTTCATCGTTGTGGCATCTTGCTACTAACTCAGTTGATCGTCGTCGTTTGGTAGAAAACCCCGACATGATTCCAGCAGCTGTTGAAGAATTCCTTCGCGCATATGCGCCTGTCACCATGGCACGTCTTGTGAAAGAAGACATGGAATTCCACGGTGTGCAGATGAAGAAAGAAGATTGGGTTCTTCTTCCTTTCCCTGCTGCTAACCGTGACGACAAGCAATTTGCAAATGCGCATGAAGTAGTAATTGACCGCGAAGAGAATCGCCACGCCGCTTTTGGTCTTGGTATTCATCGTTGCCTTGGTTCAAACCTTGCCCGTTTGGAAATGAATGTTGCTGTTGAAGTGTTCCTTCAGCGCTTCCCAGACTTCTCAGTCGATGCAAATGAAATAGTCACATGGAGCACGGGTCAAGTTCGCGGACCTCGTTCCTTGCCTTTCGTGGTCAACGCACGCGCATAACACCTCATTCTTCGCGCCGACACAGTCCGCTCGTAAGATGGCGGAACCATGTCAGATCAACTCTTTAGCCCTTCAGGTAACAGCACGCCGCTGAACCCTGATCAACAAGAGGCTGTGTATCACCCTGGTGGCCCTCTGCTTGTTGTTGCCGGTGCTGGCTCTGGCAAAACTCGTGTTCTTACACAGCGCATTGCGTGGTTGATTTCGCAAGGCACCTCGCCGATGGCCATTCTGGCTATCACGTTTACCAACAAGGCAGCTGAAGAAATGCGACATCGCGTCGCTGACTTGGTTGGTCCTACCGCACGGTCTATGTGGGTCACCACATTCCACAAGGCCTGTGTTCGTATGTTGCGCCAACATGCCGAACTCATTGGCTACCCAAAGCAGTTCACTATTTATGATGCGCAAGATTCAAAGCGACTTGTCGGTTATGTCATTCGCGATATGGGGCTCGATGCCAAAAAGTTTCCAGCCAATGCGGCCCAATCGCGCATCAGTTTGTGGAAGAACGAACTGATTACTTCGTCTGTTGCATTTGATACCGCGGAACATATTTCTGCGCGACGTAACGCTGAGATTTATCGCGAGTATCAAGCCCGCCTTATTCGTGCAGGCGCAATGGATTTTGATGACTTGTTGGTCAACGTGGTGCGTCTCTTCGAAGCTCACCCCGAAGTGTTGCGGCAGTATCAAGAACGTTTTCAACACATTCTCATCGACGAATATCAGGACACTAACCAAGCCCAGAATCGCATTGTCCTGATGCTGGGCGCGTTACATCACAACGTGTGTGTGGTGGGCGACAGTGACCAGAGCATTTACAAGTTCCGCGGTGCTGACCTGCGCAATATTGATCAATTCGAAAGCGCATTCGGTGAGGCAACAGTGGTGGTGCTTGCGCAGAACTATCGCAGCACCCAGACAATCCTTACGGCAGCTAATGCGGTCATTTCGCAAAACGTTGGCAGACGTCCAAAGGATTTATGGACCTCAGCCGGCGACGGCGAACGTATTGTTCGCTACTTTGCTGAAAACGAATATGACGAAGCTGCATGGGTGTCGTCAACTGCGCAAGACATTCACACGAAAGAAAAACGTGCATGGGGCGATATTGCCATTATGTATCGCACTAACGCGCAGAGCCGTGCCATTGAAGAATCAATGATGCGCTCGGGCATTCCGTACAAGGTTGTGGGCGGTACGAAGTTCTATGAACGGCGTGAAGTGAAAGACGCAATTGCGTATTTGAAGGCTGGTGCTAACCCGCTCGATGAAATCAGCATCAAACGAGTGCTGAACGTGCCAAAACGTGGCATAGGCGACACCAGCATCGGAAAGATTGATCTTTTCGCCACTGCAAATGGCATCTCATTTATTGATGCCATGCGCCGCGCAAGCGAAGCGGGTGTATCGGGCGGAGCAATCAAAGGAATCGCATTATTTGTCACGTTGGTTGACGAAATGAACGCGGCGCTGGCTGATGGGCCATCAGCTCTGCTGGAAGTTGCAATGAACAACAGCGGCTACATCACCGAACTTGAACAAGAAGCCACAGTGGAAGCTGCAGGGCGTCTTGAAAATATCTCGGAACTCATTGGTTCTGCTGCAGAATTCACTCAGGTAGAAGAGTTCCTTGAACAAGTTGCGCTTGTTGCAGACACAGATGACCTTGACGCCGAAAATCACATTGTGCTGATGACATTGCATTCTGCAAAAGGTCTTGAGTACCCGGTTGTTTTCTTGGTTGGTTGCGAAGAAGGAATTTTCCCGCACAACCGCGCTTTGCTTGACCCTGCAGAACTAGAAGAAGAACGACGGCTTGCATATGTGGGTCTTACTCGTGCTCGTGAACGGTTGTTGGTGTCACACGCATGGCAGCGCATGTTGTTCGGCCAATCTCAGTACAACCCACCATCGCGGTTCTTAGCTGAAGTGCCCGCCGAATTATTTGACCGCCAAGGCAATGTTGATTCCGGCTCAGATCACGGGCGCGTCTTTGGTCGCACCTCTACTGATTGGAACGATGCAGAACTTCCTGCGTACAAACGCCGCAACGATGAAGATGACGATGATTCGTTTGGTCGCTCATATGGTCGCCGCGCCGAACGTGCTGTGCGTCCTGCTGCAGAACCTCGTAATACAGACCACCTCGTTGACCTCAAGCCTGGTGACGACGTGATGCACTCGGTCTTTGGCGAAGGTGTTGTAATCGAGATTAAAGGCACTGGCGACAAGACTGAAGTCACGGTTCGCTTCCGCGACAAGGGCACCAAGCACTTGGCTCTCGCATGGGCGCCGCTGACAAAACTTTCGTGAAGTTCTTTTCAGAGCGCCGTGAGTAGTAGAAATAGTGGCATGAAGGCAGCAATCCTTATCGAAAGTTTCACCGGCAACACGTGGAAGGCGGGCGAACTCATCGCGGCCAATCTGCAACAAGAGAACTGGTCAATTACCGGTATCTCTTCGATGAAAGATCCGAATCATGCATCAATTCAAGATGCCGACACGGTCATCGTGGGCACATGGGTTCACGGATTGTTTGTTGTTGGTCAGGCGCCGTGGGCGATTGATCGCTTGCGTCACCTGCCAGCAATGGCCGGAAAGCAAGCTGTTGCATTTTGCACATATGCGCTGAATCCTGGAAAATCTCTTGATGTCATGACACGTGAATTACAAATGCGTGGCGCAGATGTTGTTGGCGGACTTGCGCTACAGCGTGGCCATTTGGCCGAACACGCTGAAGAATTTGCTATTCGCCTCGTCGATTCGGTTCCCGCTAGATAATTACGGAACTGTGGTGACGCTTGCCGTCAACCCACGCAAATCGATATACAGAGTCTTTTTGTTCTCAACAATGGGCCGCACTTCAGACGGCGCCATTAGTTGCGACACCTGAATGGTTCGTTTTTCGCAATCAGTGAACGTGCGACTGCCTTGAACATGTGTGACAAGGCAACTCGCATCACGGTCGGCAGGGAAGCCGTAATACACCTGCCAGCCAGTGGCTGGATCTGAACCCTCATGGTCAAGGACGATTGATCGCACGCCGTCAGGGCTTTGTAAGTCGGGCAAGAGTAATGGACCATCGGCCGCAATGGCTTTTGCCATGGCGGCTACTTTGCCCACTTCAAAGACTCTGTTCCCAATTTCTGAGCCTGGTTCAGCCCGATTGTTGATGGCAGTGGCTATTAGCCATAAACCTGCAAAGAACAGGGCAAAGAATGCGATACCTCCGAGAACGGGCACAACTGCACGAGCAAGGGGACTGCGAAGACGGGGAAATGCCATGTCCCTATTCTGGCGGGTTGGTACAGAAACCCTCGTACGGCGTAGGGTTTACCTTCTGTGAAGCGCCCGTATCGAGTAGTTGTTGCCAAGCCAGGCTTAGATGGTCATGACCGAGGAGCAAAGGTAATTACCCGTGCTCTTCGCGACCACGGGTTTGAGGTCATCTACACCGGACTGCACCAGACGCCAGAGCAAATTGCAGAAACTGCGATGCAAGAAGATGCCGATGCTGTGGGTCTGTCACTTTTGTCTGGAGCCCACCTCACCCTGTTTCCGCGCACCGTCGAAGAACTGAAGAATCGCGACTTGGCCGACATCCTCATCTTTGGTGGTGGCGTTATCCCCGATGCTGATGCTCGCGCATTACGCGAGCAAGGCGTTGGAAATATTTTTGGCCCTGGTTCATCACTCAAAGTGATTTGTCAATGGCTTGAAGAAGAACTCGACAATAGGGAGTAACTCATGGACCTTTTCGAATATCAAGGCAAGCAGTATTTTGCGCGCTACGACATTCCGGTTTCGAAAGGTGACGTTGCTGTCACTGTTGACCAAGCCATTGCTGCTGCAGATGCAGCTGGATACCCAGTCGTCGTAAAAGCCCAGGTACAAGTTGGCGGTCGCGGTAAAGCAGGCGGCATCAAGTTGGCAAATAATGCCGATGAAGTTCGTACGCATGCCGGAAACATCTTGGGCATGGACATCAAGGGCCACGTTGTGAAGCGTGTGTGGGTGGAGAATGCTTCAGACATCGCAGAGGAGTATTACGCATCGTTCACTCTTGATCGTGGTGCAAAGAAGCATCTTCTTATGCTGAGCCGCGAAGGCGGAGTAGAAATTGAAGAAGTAGCAGAGAAGAACCCTGCAGCAATTCTGATGTTGCACATTGACCCAGTCGATGGTCTCCCTGCCGCAGCTGCAAAAAAGGCGGCTGTTGATGCGAAAATTCCTGAAGCAGCACAACAAGGTGTCGCGGACATTTTGGTGAAGCTATATCGTTGCCTCGTTGAAGGCGATTGCGATCTCGCAGAAATCAACCCACTTATCTTGAAGCCAACAGGCGAAGTACACGCGCTCGACGCAAAAGTCAGTCTTGATGAGAACGCTGAATTCCGTCACCCTGAATGGGCTGAATTCCAAGCAACAGTTGAACTTGATGCTCGCGAACTTCTCGCACGTGAAAAAGGACTGCAATACATTGGTCTTGACGGCACCGTTGGCATTATCGCTAATGGCGCTGGTCTTGCAATGAGCACGCTCGACGTTGTGAATCAAGTGGGCGGCAGTGCTGCAAACTTCCTCGACATTGGTGGCGGCGCAAATGCCGACGTTATGGCCGGAGCACTTGAAGTAATTAACTCTGACAAGAACGTCAAGAGCATCTTCATCAACATCTTTGGTGGCATCACTCGCGGTGACGAAGTGGCACAGGGAATTGTGGAAGCTCTTGGTCGTGTTGACTTGCGTGCACCAATTGTTATTCGCCTCGATGGAACAAATGCCGCAGAGGGCCGAGACATTCTGAAGAATGCCGGAATCCCCGAATCAAAACTCACCAGTAAGTCAACGATGCTCGAAGCTGCTGAAGCAGCTGTGGCACTCGCGAAGTAAGGACCCCCGTCATGGCAATTTTCGTCGATCAAAACACCAAAGTTATTGTGCAGGGCCTCACAGGCGGCCAAGGCAAATATCACGGACTGCGTAACAAGGCATACGGCACACAAATCGTTGCCGGTGTTACACCAGGCAAGGGCGGCACAGATGTTGAAGGCATTCCTGTCTACAACAGCGTTGCTGAAGCAGTGAAAGCAACTGGCGCAACAGCATCATTCGTCACTGTTCCACCAAAGGCTGCTTCTGCTGCAATTCTTGAAGCTGCTGGTGCAGGCGTCACTTTCATCGTGTGCATCACTGAAGGAATTCCTGCTCAAGACGAAGCTCGTACGTACAACACTTTGGTTCGAGACTTTCCGAAAGTTCGTTTACTTGGGCCAAACTGCCCAGGCATCATCAGCCCAGGAAAATGCAACATCGGAATTACCGCCGGTGAAATTGCGCAACTGCCCACCGCAAAGGGTCCGAACGTTGGCATCGTGTCACGTTCAGGAACTCTTACGTACCAGGCGCTGTATGAATTGAAGCAACTCGGTATTGGTGTATCTACATGCGTTGGTATCGGCGGCGACCCAGTTCCCGGAACATCATTTATTGATTGCTTGCGTGAATTCCAAGCAGATCCAGAAACACACGCCATCATCATGATCGGTGAAATTGGCGGTTCAGCTGAAGAAGAAGCAGCAGAGTTCATCAAGGCAAATGTGACCAAGCCAATGTCTGCGTATATCGCAGGTGTTACTGCTCCTGCCGGAAAGAAGATGGGCCACGCAGGCGCCATTGTTTCTGGTGGCAAGGGAACAGCGCAAGGCAAAATGGATGCACTCCGTGCTGCCGGCGTATTGGTTGGACATAACCCAACAGAAGCCGGCTCTCTCATGGCCGGCATTGTGGCTGGGTTGAGCTAAGTGCCACGCGCACTACTTTCCGTTTACGACAAAACGGGCATCGTCGAATTTGCGACGTCGCTACATGAACTCGGTTGGTCGTTGCTGTCAAGTGGCGGAACAGCCGCTGCTATTTCTGCGGCCGGTATTCCCGTAACGGATGTTGCAGAGATTACGGGGCTAGAGCCAATTCTCGATCACCGCGTGGTGACCCTTCACCCGAAGATTCATGGCGGGATTCTTGCTGACCGCTCGAATCCGGAGCATGTTGCTGAAATGGAAAAGAATGGCATCGAAGGGATTGACCTCGTTGTTGTCAACTTGTATCCGTTTTCGTCAAAGCCCGGAATTGAACTCATTGACATCGGTGGACCAGCAATGGTGCGCGCAGCCGCAAAGAATTTTGCTCATGTAGGTGTTGTTGTAGATACTGCTGATTACAGCGATGTTCTCGAAATGATCAGTGGTGATTTTTTCAATGTTGCTGCCCGTCGTCGTTTAGCGCAGAAAGCTTTTCGAATTACTAGTGCATACGACGCATCAATTTCTTCATGGCTTGCTGACGAAACAAGTGATCGTGAAGATGCAACTGTGCCGCCGATTCTTACTTTGGTTGCAGAACGCGCCGAAGTTTTGCGTTACGGAGAAAATCCTCATCAAACAGGTGCGCGGTATCGCCTTCCTGGTGTTGAGAGCTGGTGGGATTCCGCAACTCAACTCAATGGTAAGGAAATGTCATACCTGAACGTTCTTGATACAGAAGCTGCGTGGCAATTAGTCAGCCGCTTCGACCGTCCAGCCGCAGTAGTAGTGAAACATGCGAACCCATGTGGTGTTGCGCTTGCCCCAACAATTTTTGAGGCGTATTCACATGCACACGGTGCAGACCCCATTAGTTCATTCGGCGGAATCATTGCCGTCAATGGCGAAGTCAACGGCGAAACTGCAACAGAGATCAGTAAGACCTTTACAGAAGTTGTTATAGCTCCGTCGTTTACATCAGATGCGCTTGAAATTTTGTGTGCGAAACCATCGCTGCGGGTATTCGAAGCAGTGGCACCTTTTGGTTCGATGGCTATCAACGTTCGTTCAATTGACGGCGGTCTCCTTGTGCAGTCAGTCGACGAAGTTGATGAACCACTCGATGACTTCACAGTGGTCACTGAACGTGCGCCGAGCGCCGATGAGTGGTCAAGTTTGTTGTTGGCATGGCAAACAGTTGCAGCCACATGGAGCAATGCCATTGTGCTTGCACATGGCGACACTGTTGTTGGCATTGGCGGGGGACAGCCAAACCGTATTGACGCAGCACGGTTAGCTATTGGGCGCGCCGGTGACCATGCTGCAGGTTCGGTCGCAGCGAGCGATGCTTTTTTCCCATTTGGCGATACGGTTTCAGAGTTGGCTGCCGCTGGTGTCACTGCAATTTTCCAACCCGGTGGCAGTGTGCGAGACGAAGAATCCATCACGGCGGCCAACACTTATGGCATTGCCATGGTGTTCACCGGATCACGCCACTTCCGTCACTAGGCAAGTCGTAGACTAAGTAAATGGCACGTATTGGTGACCTCCTTGCGGCGGGACGAACATTCTCTTTTGAATTTTCGCCTCCCAAAACAACCGCTGGTTCAATGTCTCTTGGTCGCACAATCGCCGAACTTGAATCTCTCAGTCCGTCATTTGTGTCATGTACATACGGTGCTGGTGGTTCCACCCGCGAGAACACTCGTGACACCGTGTTGTGGATTGAACGCGAAACAAACATTCCTGCAATGGCGCATCTCACATGCGTTGGTCATACACGTAATGAAATCGAAGACATCATTGCTACGTATACGGCAGCCGGAATTCAAAACGTCCTAGCCCTTGCAGGTGACCCTCCGAAAGATCCTGCCGACGCGCGACCAAGCGATTACATGTACGCAACTGACTTAGTTGAGCACCTGCGTGAGATTGCTGATCTGTCAATCGGTGTTGCTGCTCATCCTGAAGGACACCCACGTTCCCCTAATCTCGCGACCGACCGCCGCCTTCTCGCTGAAAAACTTCGCGTGGTCGACTTCGCTACCACTCAGTTCTTCTTTGACGTTGATCATTACCTGTCGTTGGTTAACGACTTGGCAGACCTCGGAGTCACTAAACCCGTTGTGCCCGGAATTATGCCGTGCACTAATATCGCCCAGGTTGAGCGGATGGCTGAATTGTCAGGTGCAGCATTCCCCGGATGGCTGCGTGAACGTCTTGAGTCGGGAACGTCGCCAGAAGATGTTCGTCGAATCGGAGTGGAAGCCGCAACGGAATTGTGCTCGCAATTATTGGCTGCAGGTGCACCCGGACTTCATTTTTATACGCTAAATAAATCCACAGCTACACGGGAGATCTACGCCCAACTGGGTCTTCCGGTCGCATGACCCGTTTCATCCATGAGTAATCAGAACGACCAATACGCAGAACTTGGCGGAACGCCGGCGTGGGGAACGCGCAGAGGGCCTATTGTTCCGTACGTTCCTGCACTCGATGGCCTGCGAGCACTCGCAGTTATTGCAGTGATTGTGTATCACGCTAATCATCAGTGGTTGGGTGGCGGTTTTCTCGGTGTCGAGGTGTTCTTTGTTATCTCTGGCTATCTCATTACGTTGCTTCTCATTGCCGAGCGTGAACGTTCTGGCACAGTATCGCTAAGCAATTTCTGGATGCGTCGTGCTCGACGATTACTGCCTGCATTGTTCACGTTGTTGCTCGGAACCACTGTGTATTGCGCGTTGTTTGATCGCGACCGTCTGGGCATGTTGCGTGGCGATGTAGTGGGTGGCTTTCTGTATGTCTCCAATTGGTTCCAAATTTGGAGCGGCTCGTCGTACACGTCTGCATTTGCTTTCGCACCGCTTCGACATCTGTGGTCGCTGGCGGTGGAAGAGCAGTACTACATCGTGTGGCCGCTCATTATGTTCGTGTTGCTTCGTCGAATCAGGCCGAAGACATTGCCGATATTGGGTCTTGTGTTCACAGCCGTGGCGATAGCAATTGCTGTAGCCACAGCAATGATTTATCGCTCGGGCCCCATTGATACGTTTGCAACGACACCAGAGCAATTCATGTCGATTTTCGGACATCGCGTTGTCCGCATTGATTTCCTATACCTCGGCACTATCACTCGAGCTAGCGGATTGTTGCTTGGCGCTGCACTTGCCACGATGTGGAGACCATGGGCGTTGCGTCGAGGACGAGCTGGTTCAAACGCAAATGGTCTTGACATGGCGGGAGTCCTTGCGTTGATAGCGCTCGGCTTCATGTGCTGGAAGTTTCGTGAAGTGGTCGATGTGGTCGATGTGGGCATGACTGGATATGACCTGTTGTATCGCGGTGGTTTCATTGCGGTTGGAATTGCCACAGTTGTTGCAATTGCCACCGTGACCCATCCTCGTTCTCGGTTGGGTAAGTACGTCATCGGAACACCTCTGTTGGTGTGGCTCGGCAAACGGTCATACGGCTTGTATTTGTATCACTGGACTGTTTTTCAGGCGTATCGCAAGGCTGCAGGAAATTCATTAGATGCACGTGAGTTCATTGCGTTAATGGCCATCACGATTGTCATCACTGAAGTGTCGTACCAGTTCATTGAAACGCCGATTCGCACCGGAAAGGCATTGGCGACTTATCGTTCGTGGCGTGCACGCGGTGGAACAATGCGTGGCTCATTAGGGATTGTGCTCGGAACATTGGCTGTTATTCCAGTATTCAGCGTGGTCAGCATGGCGGGTGCACGTGTGATGCCTGATGACATCACAGCTGGCCTCAACGACAATGAAGGTGCGGTAACTCGCATCACTACAACAACCATTGCATCTGGGGTCACGACGGTTCCGTTGGGTTCCACGACCACAATTCCTCGCGTGAAGATGGACGTGTTTGCAGTGGGTGATTCAGTGATGTTGGGATCAGCAAAAAAGTTGAAGTCCTATGGCATCACGGTTGACGCATCGAAGAACAGACAAGTCATAGACGCATTACAGATTTTCAATTACTACAAGTCGGTAAAAGAATTGGGTGACGTCGTTGTCATCCATTTGGGTACAAATGGCATTACAAAGGCCGCAACATTTGAACGTATTCTCAAACCACTTTCAGATCTTAAGCGCGTTGTCATTTTGACCATGCATGTGCCAGGCCACGCGTCAGAGAAGTTAAACAACGCGGTCATTAACAATCTTTCGGCCACGCATTCCAATGTGACCATCCTTGATTGGTACACATTGTCGAAACCGCATCCTGAATGGTTCAATTCAGACGGTATCCACCCCAATGCGGTAGGCCAGGACAACTATGTTGCATTTATTTTGCAGGCCATTGGCCGATAATTCTCGGGGGAAAATGGCGCTTCCATTGGGAACATGTACCCCACATTGCCTACGCTTAGAGCCATGACATCACCAGTTCGTATTGCCGTTACCGGCGCAGCCGGCCAAATTGGCTACAGCCTCCTTTTTCGTATCGCTTCAGGCGCAGTATTCGGCCCTAATCAGCCGGTCATTCTTCAATTGTTGGAAATTACTCCTGCACTTGGCGCGCTAGAAGGCGTACGTATGGAACTTGACGACTGTGCGTTCCCGCTTCTTGCTGGTGTCGTATGCACCGACAATGCCGAAACTGCATTCGGTGACATTGATGCTGCGTTCCTTGTTGGCGCAATGCCACGTAAAGATGGTATGGAACGCGGTGACTTGCTCAGTGCAAACGGCGGAATTTTTAAGCCACAAGGAAAAGCTCTTGGCGTTGCAGCAAAGAAAGACGTAAAGATCTTGGTCGTTGGTAACCCAGCGAACACCAACGCTGTTATTGCAATGAACAATGCACAAGGTCTTGACCCCAGCCGTTTTACTGCCATGACTCGCCTTGATCACAACCGCGCTATGACACAGTTGGCAGTCAAAGTGGGCAAGCCAGTCACTTCGATTACAAAGATGACCATTTGGGGCAACCATTCAAGTACCCAATACCCAGACCTTTTCCATTGCGAAGTTGATGGCAAGAATGCAGCTGCATTGGTCAACGATCAAGCATGGATCGAAAATGATTTCATTCCTACTGTTGCAAAGCGCGGAGCGGCCATTATCAAGGCACGCGGTTTGTCATCTGCAGCATCAGCGGCAAACGCTGCGATTGATCACATGAACTCATGGGTTCTTGGCACTGCCCCTGGTGACTGGGTGTCAATGGCAATTCCATCAGACGGAAGTTACGGCGTTCCTGAAGGCATTATCTCGTCGTTCCCATGTGTATGCAAAGACGGTACGTACAGCATCGTGCAAGGTCTAGACATTGATGACTTCAGCCGTTCGCGTATTGATGCTTCAGTTGCAGAACTCGTTGAAGAGCGTGACGAAGTAAAGAAGCTAGGCCTCATTTAATGAGCGTCGCGGCACTCGTCGATACAGACAGGTGGCCGCTAGATAGTGCTGAATTGCACAGGGAACTGAGCGACACATTCACAAAAGAAAACATTGCGATTCTTCCTGGTTTCATTCGCGATAATGCGATTCCAGGGCTTATTGCGGAATGTGATGAATTAGCAAAAGTGGCGTATCACACCACTGTAAATGCAGATCTTGAAGTAGTTGCGTACGACCAATTCCCATCAGACAGTGTGATTCGCTCAGTGTATGAATGGGATCCGCTGATGGATTTTGTTGCAAAAATTCTGGGCCAAGAGAAATTGTTTCGTTATGCAGATCCATTCGGTGCATTGAATCTTGCTGTCATGCGAGATGGTCATGAACTGGGTTGGCATTTTGATCAGACAGACTTCGTCGTTTCCATTGCATTACAAACGTCCTCTGAAGGTGGACATTTTGAAAATGCATCGCGCATACGCTCCGCCTCCAATGAAAATGTAGACACAGTTGCCGCCGTTCGCCGTGGTGATCGTCCTGACTTGGTTCGGACCGAGCCAATGACACCCGGAACACTCATGGTGTTTAACGGACGCAATAGCTATCACCGTGTGTCTCGCGTGTCAGGAACTGTTCCACGCCATGTTGCATTGCTTGCATACGACACGAAGCCAGGCACCAATTCAAATGATGAATTGCGCATGGGCCGTTACGGCAGGTTGCCATCATGAAGATTGGTGAAGGTTTTGTTGGCAATGGCGCCAATGCAGCGCACATCAATGTTGTTCTCGGACTTCGCGATGGCCCTGTTGGCACTGCATGGGCCACAGCACTTGCAACTCCGCGTGAAGGACATGTTCCGTTTGTGGCAGTCGCACAACCAAACATTCCAGTGGTTCCATTTACATTGTTTGTTAACAAAGCAGCAATCGCAAATGATCGTCATGGTGAACTGACCTGGGGTGGCGCTCAAGCCGGTGTTGCTGCCGGGGTCGGACTTGCGCATCAGGCATCGCTATTTGATGGCAACGTCGATTCGCTCGTTCTCATTGTTGCGGTATGGGTGAATCCATCTGCTGATAACGAAGAAGTGATTTTCGCAAACAATCGAGACGCCACATTTGCTGCGCTCCAACAGGCTCGTGATGCTGGCCCTGACATTGCTCAGGCACTCGCTGCAATGGCTAATCCGTCAAACCCGTATTTCCGAACCACGTAATTCTTTACTCGTACGTGGTCAGCGCGCGCACGGCTTCGAATGCGGCGTCAAGGGCAGCAAAGACAGGCACAGCATCCATGAGGCACTGAGTATCGCCGGTAATGCGTACATGGCCCTTGATGAAGGCTTCTTGCGCTGGCATTGACCCAGTCGCAACTCCGACTGCTGTCTCCCAGGTCTGTTCCATGCGGACATCTTCCTCGGGCGCAGGCCCAGAGGCAAAGCGGGCAAGGCCTTTTCCCACCTGCAAGTGATATAGAACGGAGCCTTCAGGACCGTCTGTAACGACCTGTGTGACACCAATGGAATGTGTTGAGGCAAGGTCTGCCAGTGACTCACTTGAGGCCACCTGGGCCTGCATGGCACCGATCCAATCGAGGCTGAGATATCGCATGGTGTTCTGCCCTTAGTTACTTGCTTGTGGAGCGACGATGTTTGACGAATTCAATAATCACTGGCAACAGCGACACAAGAACGATGGCCAAGATTGCAACTTCGATGTTGTTCTTTACGAAATCAATTTTTCCGAGGAAATAGCCAAGAAGGGGAATGCCTGCACCCCATGCAAGTCCGCCAATGATGTTGAAGCGGACAAACGTTTTGTAGTCCATCTCGCCGACACCAGCAACCACTGGAACGAATGTACGAACGACAGGAACAAAGCGGGCGAGGATGATGGTGCGCGAACCGTACTTGGCAAAAAATTCATTAGCGCGAACAACATGTGCAGGATCAAACAGACGCGATTTCGGACGTGCAAACACTGCCGGCCCCAACTTCTTTCCGATGAGATAACCAACTTGATCGCCGATAATTGCCATCGCCGCGGCAACTGCCATCACGATCACAATGTTTGGCAAGACATCTTTTCCTGTTGCTTCTCGACCTGCTGGACTAGCGAGAAAGCCTGCGATGAACAGCAGTGAGTCGCCGGGTAGAAAGAATCCGATCAGTAACCCTGACTCTGCAAACACAATCGCTGCAAGAAGAAAAATGCCTCCGCTAGTGAGGAGACTTTCGGGGTTCAAGAGAGCAAGCATTTAAACGAGGTTAGTTCGGAAAATACAAAAGGCCCGAGCACACGGCTCGGGCCTTTTGATGAGTTGTTATTTAGTTAGTTGCTGGACCAAAAGTTGTTTTTTGGCGAGATGAACGAATCACCGATGCAGCAAGAACTACCAAAGCAGCAGCTGCAATGAGCAGGCGCTGGCCATCGTTGTTCTGAGTACTGATGATTGCGGGAAGTACCAACAACGACACAAGGTTCATCACCTTGATCAGCGGGTTCAATGCAGGACCTGCTGTGTCTTTGAATGGGTCACCAACAGTGTCGGCAACAACTGCAGCCATGTAAGAGTCTGAACCCTTACCGCCATGGTTGCCGTCTTCGATGTACTTCTTTGCGTTGTCCCATGCACCACCAGCATTGCTGAGGTAGTTCGCCATGAGCTGACCAACCAAGATGACAGCAGCAAGGAATCCACCAAGTGCTTGCCAACCAATTCCGAAACCAACGATGACTGGTGTCAACACTGCGAGTAGGGCAGGTGTTGCCAACTCGCGAAGTGATGCTTCAGTACAAATGTCAATGACGGGGCCGTACTCTGGCTTCTTTGTGCCAGCCATGATCATTCCGTCAGCGAACTGACGACGAACTTCCTGAACAACAACACCAGCTGTTCGGCCAACGGCGCGAATAGAAAGTGCTGAGAACAAGAACGGCACAGAGCCACCGATGAGAAGACCAATGAAGATCTTCGGGTCAGCAACGTTGATAGCAAGCTCTGGTGCTTTGAAAACACCGTCAGCGAGGTTCTCTGCTTTGATCAGTAATTCAGCACCGGCTGTTTCAATGAATGAAGCGAACAACGCAACGGCAGCGATAACAGCTGAACCGATGGCAAAGCCTTTGGTTACTGCCTTAGTGGTGTTACCGACTGCGTCGAGAGCAACCATGATTTTTTGTGGCTCGCCATGGAATTCGCCAGACATTTCTGCAATACCTGCAGCATTATCTGATACCGGACCAAAGGTGTCTTCCGACACGATGACGCCCGTAGTTGCGAGCATTCCCATTCCGCACAATGCAACGAGGTAGAGCGAGAACGTAAGGTTTCCGCCACCAAGAGCTAATGCAACACCAATGGCAACTGCAATAGCAAGCACTGCGTAGACGCTTGATTCAAGACCGTATGCGGTTCCCGAAAGAATCGCAGTCGCAGGACCTGTTTCTGTTGACCGTGCTATTTCTTTAACAGGACCATGATGAGTTGCTGTGTAGTACTCAGTAAGTCGGCTCACAAGTTGCGCAAGAAGCAGACCAACTGCAACCGCACCAAATACACGCCAACCGGCTCCACCCATCAACTTGACGCCTTCGCCAGCGACACCTTTGTCGTTACCGACATACGTCAGTGACAATGTAAGAGTTCCGGCAAGTGTCAGTACGCCAGCTACAAGGAAGCCCTTGTTGATTGGCTTCAGTGCGTCTGTTTCGTCTGGCTTTGCCTTAACTGCGAACACACCAAAGATTGATGCGATCACGCCAATTGCGCGAGCAGCAAGTGGGAACACGAGTCCCATTGCTGGGTTCAAACAAATTGAGTTGAATGCTGCAACACCAAGAATGATCGAAGCAACAAGTGTTACTTCGTATGACTCGAAGAGGTCAGCTGCCATTCCGGCACAGTCACCAACGTTGTCACCAACGTTGTCGGCGATTGTTGCTGGGTTACGTGGGTCGTCTTCAGGAATTCCTGCTTCGATTTTTCCTACGAGGTCAGCACCAACGTCTGCAGCCTTGGTGAAGATTCCTCCACCAACACGCAAGAACAATGCAAGAAGTGAGCCACCAAAACCAAAGCCAATGAGAATGACGCTTGAGGTGTTCTGGAACACCATGATGATTGCTGTTGCACCGCTGAGTCCGAGACCAACAGTGAACATTCCAGCAACGCCACCTGTGCGGAAAGCAACAGTGAGAGCGTCAGGCATTGAACCAGTCAGAGCAGCTGCGGCCGTACGAACATTGCCTCGAGTTGCAAGAGTCATACCGATATAACCGGTAAGACCAGAAGCAGCACAGCCAAGAATGAACGCGAGTGTGCGCCAAATTCCTGATTGCATAAACGAGAGAGCTTCAGTAGCCTCAGCACCTTCGCCTCTCATGATTGCGGTTGACGTGACGAACACAATCGCTGCAAGTGGAATAAGAATCATGATGATGGTTTTGAACTGGCGCTTCAAGTAGGCGAGTGCACCTTCTTGAATTGCGAGTGCAATTTCTTTCATCTTTGGCGTGCCTTCGTCGGCAGCCATGACTAAACGGGCGAGAAAGAACCCAACAGCGATAGCAAGCACGGCCGCTGCAGCTGAAAGCCACAACACCGCCCATTCTCCGCCCTTGAGCACGAACTCTTGATAGCCGCCTTCGGCAGCAAATAATCCTGACACTTAATTGTCTCCTGGCAAGTTCTGGGGCGACCTGACTGTCAGGCGCCCGCTGTATGGAACATCGCAACAGTAGTAAAAAGAGTCACGCCAGAGCGAAATGGTAAAGTTGTGGTCACGGGGGTCTCTCGGGGTACCGTTTCAAGTGCAGTTGCACAGCCGGCCTGCCCGGCCCGCAGGGAGACATTATTTACATGGCACAAGTAGTTACATCTCACCGGGGCCCGGTCACCGGCACCGCTACCCACAAGCGTAAGAAACGCCCATTTCTCCTCGACCTCTATTCCACAGCGGTGGGCAAGAAGTACGTCATGGGAATCACGGGCGTCGCCATGATGGGTTTTGTCCTGTTCCACATGATCGGGAACCTCAAGATGTATGCCGGTGCAGCAGGTCTTGACCACTATGCCCATTTCTTGCAGACATTGCTGTATCCCCTCGCGCCAAAAGGCTGGGTTCTCTGGATTCTTCGTGGTGGTCTTATTTCCATGCTGTTCCTCCATCTCCACGCGGCGTGGTCATTGACCCGTTTGAATCGCCATGCACGGCCTATGAAATACCAAAGCAAGCGGGATTATCAGATTGCCAATTTCGCTAGCCGCACCATGCGGTGGACAGGAATCATTGTTCTGGCATTTCTCGTCTGGCACCTACTCGATCTGACTTTTGGAGTCGTGAACTCTGAGACTGGCAAGATGATTACGCATCCGGGTGATGAGGAATCGGTGAAGGCGGTCTATGCCAGCATCGTGTACTCATTTCAGCGCACTCCAGTTGCCTTCTTTTATGTCGTTGCAAATATTTTGTTGGGAATCCACTTGTTCCACGGTGCATGGAGCATTTTTCAGTCCTTTGGCTTGAACAACCCTCGCTTCAACAGTTGGACTCGTGCATTTGCTACTGGCTTTGCCTCAATTGTCGTTATCGGCAACGTTTCATTCCCTATCGCTGTAATGGCTGGCATCGTCGGCTGACCGACACGCCTCGAAGAAGAAAGACACGATCATGACTCTCACTGATGAACTGTTCGCAAAGAACACGGTCACGCTTGACAGCAAAATTCCTGAAGGCCCCGTTGCAGACAAATGGGACAACTACAAACAAAACATGAAGTTGGTGAACCCCAACAACAAACGCAAATTCAAAGTCATTGTTGTAGGCACCGGTCTTGCTGGCGCATCAGCCGCAGCAACACTTGCCGAACTCGGATATCAAGTTGATGCGTTTACATTTCATGACTCGGCCCGCCGCGCTCACTCCATTGCTGCACAAGGTGGCATCAATGGTGCAAAGAACTACAAGGGTGACGGCGACAGCGTTCATCGTTTGTTCTATGACACCGTCAAAGGTGGTGACTTCCGCTCACGCGAGGCAAACGTGCATCGCCTGGCACAAGTCAGCATCGACATTATTGACCAAATGGTTGCCCAAGGAGTGCCATTTGCGCGTGAATACGGTGGTCTTTTAGATAACCGTTCATTTGGTGGCGCTCAAGTCAGTCGTACTTTTTACGCCCGTGGCCAAACCGGTCAGCAATTGCTACTTGGCGCGTATCAGCAGTTCTCACGCCAAGTTGGTCTTGGTGGAATCAGTTTGTATAACCGCACCGAATTGATTGACATAGTCGTTATTGATGGACGCGCATCAGGCATTGTTGTTCGCGATCTCGTGACCGGCGAAATCTCATCACATGCAGCACATGCAGTGGTTTTGGCTACAGGCGGATACGGAAACGCATTCTTTTTGTCAACAAATGCAATGGCATGCAATGTCACCGCTGCATGGCGCGCACATCGCAAGGGTGCATTGTTTGCGAACCCGTGCTACACACAAATTCACCCAACCTGCATTCCTCAAAGTGATGACAGCCAGTCAAAACTCACGTTGATGTCAGAGTCGTTGCGTAATGATGGCCGCGTATGGGTTCCTGTTAATCCAAACGAGACACGTCTTGCTCGCGATATTCCAGAAGAAGAACGTGACTATTACCTCGAGCGTTTGTATCCGTCGTTCGGCAACTTGGCTCCGCGTGACGTTTCCTCGCGTGCAGCAAAACGTCTTGTTGACAATGGACAAGGCGTCGGTGCAAAGAAGAATGGTGTGTACCTTGACTTTTCCGAAGCAATTGAGCGCCTCGGACATGACGTGGTGCAAGAGCGCTATGGCAACTTGTTCGAAATGTACGAACGTATTGCGGGCGAGAATCCATACGAAACACCAATGCGTATTTACCCAGCGAGCCATTACACAATGGGCGGTTTGTGGGTTGACTACGAGTTGCAAACAAACATTCCTGGTTTGTACGCAGCTGGCGAAGCAAACTTCTCTGATCACGGCGCAAACCGTCTTGGCGCTTCTGCACTGATGCAAGGTCTTTCAGATGGATACTTCGTATTGCCGTACACAATCGGAAACGGACTTGCTCCGTTGTTGAACAAACCAATGCCAGGCATCGATCATCCTGAGTTCAAAGCCGCTGAAGAAGCTGCACGTGTGCGTTACAACGCATACCTTGCAATTAACGGAACAAAATCACCTGATTACTTCCACCGTGAACTCGGAAAAATCATCTGGGATTACTGCGGAATGGAACGTACTGAAGAAGGATTGAAAAAGGCATTGGAACTTCTTCCTGCGCTCTATCAAGAATTCAAGACAGACCTACGCGTAACCGGTGATGGTGACAGTCTGAATCAGACCCTAGAAAAAGCTGGTCGTGTTGACGACTTCTTCCAATTGGGCATGCTGATGTGTCGCGATGCTCTTGACCGTAATGAGAGTTGTGGTGGCCACTTCCGTTCTGAATACCAGACCGACGAAGGCGAAGCACTTCGTGACGATGTGAACTACTGCCACGTTGCCGCATGGCAATGGGGCGGCGACCCAATGACACCAAACCTGAACGTTGAACCACTTGAATTTGAAACAGTTCACCTCGCGACCCGGAGTTACAAATGAGTAATCACCTCAAAAACATCACATTGCGCATTTGGCGTCAGGCTGGTCCTGCAGCAAAGGGTAATTTCGAAACCCACGTGGTCGACGAAATAACTGACGAAGCCTCGTTCCTGGAGATGCTCGATCTCTTGAACGACAAACTCATCACAGAGGGCAAAGAGGCAGTGGTATTCGACCATGACTGCCGTGAAGGTATTTGCGGTACATGTTCACTCATGATTGACGGACAAGCACACGGACCACAACGCGGAACAGCATCATGTCAATTGCACATGCGTCAGTTCAAGAGCAACGACACCATCACAATCGAGCCATGGCGCGCTTCAGCATTCCCCATTATCAAAGACCTCATGGTTGACCGTTCAGCATTTGACCGCATCATTGAATCGGGTGGGTACATCACTGCCGAAACCGGCGGAGCACCAGACGCGAACTTGATTCCCATTTCCAAAATTGTGGCCGACGCCGCGATGGACTCAGCTGCATGTATTGGCTGTGGAGCATGCGTTGCTGCATGCCCGAACGGCGCTGCCAACTTGTTCACAGGTGCAAAAATTGCCCACCTCAGCCGTCTGCCTCAGGGTCAGGCTGAGAGGTATTCACGCGTTGAAGCCATGGTGGAAACCATGGACGAGAAATTCGGTTCGTGCACCAACCATGGTGAATGTGAAGCAGCATGCCCGAAGGAAATTTCCATCGACGTCATTGCCCTCATGAACAAGGACTACCGCAAGGCCAAGTTTGCTAACCGCAAGGATCTTGCTCGCAAATAAGTCGTTTCGGCTGGGGGCTCAGTAGCCCTCTCGGGTACTGTCGATTCCATGACAATTCCTGCTGTCCCCGCATCTCTTCCTGTCACCCTGGCGGCACTTCGTGCCTCAGGCTGGAAATCCATTCCTGTCAAGGAAGAATTGCGCGCTAACGCCGTACGCAATATCTCTGCTGGCCTGCCTTTGTTTGAAGGTGTCATGGGATACGAAAACACCGTGATGCCACAACTGGAAAATGCGTTGCTTGCAGGACACGACGTTGTGTTCCTCGGTGAACGCGGTCAAGCAAAGACACGAATGATTCGTTCGCTCACTGATCTTCTCGACGAATGGATGCCAATCATCGCAGGTAGCGAAATAAACGATGACCCATACAACCCAGTCTCTCGTCACGCCCGTGACGTGATTGCAGCAGAGGGCGAGAACGCTCCTATTTCATGGGTGCATCGCAGTGAACGATTCGGTGAAAAATTGGCAACGCCAGACACATCAATTGCTGACCTCATTGGTGAAGTTGACCCCATCAAAGTTGCAGAAGGTCGTTACCTCAGTGACGAACTCACATTGCATTACGGCCTAGTTCCTCGTACGAACCGTGGAATTTTTGCCATCAACGAATTGCCAGACCTTGCAGAGCGAATTCAAGTTGGTTTATTAAACGTTCTCGAAGAACGCGATGTGCAAATTCGCGGTTACAAGATTCGTCTTCCGCTTGATGTCATGTTGGTTGCGTCTGCAAACCCAGAGGACTACACAAACCGTGGTCGCATCATTACGCCGCTGAAAGACCGTTTCGGTAGCCAGATTCGCACGCATTATCCGCTGGAAGTCGACACCGAAATTGCCATCATGCGTCAAGAGTCGCGTGCGGCTTCAATTGGCGATGTCAAAGTCACCATGCCTGAATTCATGGAGCGCATCATCGCCACGTTCTCTCACCAAGCTCGCGTCAGCAGTCATGTCAATCAGCGCAGCGGTGTGAGCGTGCGTTTGTCAGTGTCCAACTTCGAAATTCTTAGTGCCAATGCCGTACGACGAGCATTGCGAGCAGGGGAGCGCGAAGTAGCGCCACGCATTAGTGATCTTGATGCCTTGGCATCGTCTACTGGCGGAAAAGTGGAAATTGAATCACTAGAGGAAGGCCGTGAAAGTGGCATTCTTCAACAGCTCATTTCTGGCGCAGTTCTCACTGTGTACAAGGAACTGGCTCCTGGTGAAATGATGCGTGATGTTCTCACTGCATTCGAAGAAGGCGCAGTCGCGCATGCCGGCGAAGACATTTCGTCTGGCGAATTGATTGCACTTCTCACTCAGATTCCAGCGCTCATGCCACCAGTGAAAGTTCTTACAGGCGGTAATGAATCACCTGCCATGTTGGCAAGCGCTGTTGAGTTCATTCTTGAGGGATTGCATCTCACGCGACGTCTGAACAAAGACGCATCGGGCTCAAAAGCCACGTATCGCTCGCGCAGTTAGTTGTTACAGAACGAACGGCGAACGAGTCCACAGTTCGCCGGTGTCGTTGCGAGCTGCGTTTGTAGCTTCGCCAGTCAGTGAGACCACGGGGATTGCTTCGTTGAGTCCACGTAAAGACATCGGTGCATGAGGGGTCACAATCACGCCTTCTGGCAGGTTCTCGATGTGCTCGCTTGGGATGATGACCTCGAATGACCCGGCGGCGTCACAGAGGCGAGCAGCCATGTTGACAGCAGTTCCGATGTAGTCGTCGCCCTCAAACAGCAAGGCCAGCCCAGAAGCCATGCCAACGCGGATGGACAGAGGCGCACAGGCGGCTCCAGAGCGCTTCTGAAGCTCGAGAGCGAACGTAATGGCATCTCGCTGGTCAACAGCAACAATCATGCAGCCATCGCCCAGCCACTTGGCAATACGGACACCGGTCTCAGAGGCCACATCTCGGGTAACGGCACGCCATGAGGCAAGGAGGCGCCCTGCGGCATCATCGCCGTTCTCATTTGTGAAGTTGGTAAACCCCGAAATATCGACGAATACAAAAGTTCGTGGCACTCGCATAGTCCCCAACACCTTAGAGCAACTAAGTTGCGGATATGCCTGCACGGTTCACTTATTCACGTTGGGACGGCACCCAAACGGGATTCAGCCTCGATGCCGAGGGAATCCTCGATGAATTGACCGATGATTTGCTGTATCACGGAGACCTAAACGCTGCATTGCGTCGTTTGATGCGTGACGGAATGACAGACCCTGATGGAAACCAAATCGAAGGTCTTCGCGACATGATGCAACGCATTCGCGATCGCAAGAAAGAACTTGAAGAAAGCGGCGACCTTGGCGGTGTGTATTCAGAAATTGCTGATGCTCTGAAAGACATCATCGATGAAGAACGTCATGCGGTTGAAAACTCTGTTCGTGAAGCTGAAGCATCGGGTGATGAACGACGCGCAGATACTGCACGAGATGCAGCAATGGAACGCAATTTCCGCCTTGACATGATGCCGAATGACCTTGCTGGCATGGTGCGTGAGATGCAGAGTTATGACTTTGAATCAAGCGAAGCACAACAACGTTTTGAAGAACTGATGGACAAACTGCGTCAAGAAATGATGCAGCAATTTGTTGATCAAATGTCTGAAGGAATGCAGAACATGTCTCCAGAAGACATGGCGCGCATGAAAGACATGATGGCTGCATTGAACGGCATGATCGAAGCACGCGAACAAGGCGAAGATCCGCAGTTTGAAAAGTTCATGGAACAGTTCGGAGATTTCTTTCCCGAGAATCCTCAGACGCTTGACGAACTTCTTGAGAACATGGCAAAGCGCATGCAAGCAATGCAAGCACTCATGGATTCACTCACGCCAGAACAACGCTCACAAATGCAGCAGTTGTCTGAACAGCTGATGGAAGACATGGACCTCAATTGGCAGGTGCAGCAACTCAGCGAAAAATTACAGAGCATGTTCCCGCAACCGGGCCAAGGCGAGGGCCAGGGCTACAACTTCCGCGGTGAGCCATCGATGGACATGCAACAGGCCATGGACGCCATGCAGGAAATGGGCGAATTGAACGAAATGGAAGGCATGCTTCGTCAGGCCACCAACCCCGCTCAATTGGCCGAAGTCGATATCGACAAGGTCCGCGAAATGCTCGGAGAAGATGCCGCAAAGTCCATGGAGCGGCTTGCTGAGATGACCAAGATGCTTGAAGAAGCAGGGCTCATCAATCTCAAAGAGGGAAAGATGGAACTCACCGCGCGCGGACTTCGAGCCATTGGCAACAACGCCCTTCGTCAGTTGTTTAACAACCTGGCAAAAGACAAGTTCGGCCAGCATCGCATTGCACGCGACGGCAGTGGCCACGAGCGCACATACGACTCAAAGCCATACGAATTTGGTGACCCGTTCCGACTTGATTTGCAGCGCACTATACGCAACGCCATCTCACGTAATGGCAGTGGCACGCCGGTGAAATTGTCACCAGAAGATTTTGAAATTGAGCGCACCGAACACAACACGCGTTCGTCCACAGTTCTCATGATTGACTTGTCGATGTCAATGCCAATGCGTGGCAACTTTGTTCCTGCCAAGAAAGTGGCAATGGCCCTGCATTCATTGATCAGCTCGCAGTTTCCGCGTGACTATTTAGGCCTTGTTGGTTTCAGTGAAACAGCGCACATAATGACCCACGAGCAGTTGCCCGAAGTCAGCTGGGATCTTGCGTATGGCACCAATATGCAGCACGGCCTTCGACTAGCTCGCCAGTTACTTGCTCGCCAAACAGGCACTAAGCAAATCATCATGATCACCGACGGTGAACCGACAGCCCACATCACTCAATCGGGAGACGTATATTTCAATTATCCGCCGGTACGTGAGACCGTGGAAGCCACATTGCGCGAGGCCATGCGATGCACGAAGGACAACATCACCATCAACACATTTGTTCTTGATGCAACAGGTCCGTTACGCCACTTTATTGAGCAAATGGCCCAGGTGAATCATGGCCGCGCCTTCTTCACAACCCCCGAGACGTTGGGTGATTATGTCTTGGTCGATTTCCTCGAAAACCGTCGCAGAACGAGTCGCGCCCGGTAGCCATTTCAGGTAGCCATTGGTCCCGAAATGGGAAAGATGGCGACTGTTCATTTTGGATTCCCCATATTCCATTTGCATTTTGTGGAAATATTTGCGACAATTACACCGCTGTAATTACAAGACATATTTCAAGATCTCTCGGGACTCGGATATGGCTGTAGCTGGGAGGCAAAAGCATGCACGGAGATTCTGATTCATTAAGCCAAGAACGTGGTTGGCAAGACCAAGCCAACTGCCTCGGTGTCGACCCCGACCTGTTTTTCCCTGAGCGTGGTGCAAGCACCCGTGAAGCTAAAGAAGTCTGCAAAGGTTGTGTTGTTCGCGGAGATTGCCTCGAGTACGCACTTGCTAATGGTGAGAAGTTCGGAATCTGGGGCGGCTTGTCAGAGCGCGAGCGCCGTCGCTTGCGCCGTCAACGCGCCCAAGATGGCCGTCGCGTCATCATCAACGGTTAGTTAATCGCCACTTAATTGTTTGTTCCACGGACAGATCTAGGTCCTCCCACCGGTCCCGTGGAATAGTTGCAAGAACAGAAGCGGGGAGTAGTCCTACTAGTTCTGCATGGTGCACTGTTGCGTGTTGTGAGACTGCGCTGAACACATCATTTGGGCCTGAAATCATTGGCTGAATGAGGTTGACGCTCACTTGCGTGAACGTCCCTACTTGCAGGCCTAACGTGCGGATATTGGTAGTACGAACAGCCGCTGCAATTCGGCGCGTAGTTGTAAGGTCAACATCTTCTAGCCATAGGTTGTATGCAACTAATGGTTCGCGCACGCCGACACACATTGCGCCAGCAGTGGGGTGGGGAGCATGTGATCCAACGTCGGGCATTAACGAAGTCCACGCTTCTTTTCGAATGTCGGGAAGTGTGCGTTCCGCGCCGTAAAGAAAGCAAGGAACGTCTAATTCTGAAGCAGCCCATGTTGCGAATTCATCGCGAGCAATGCGTGCATCATGCATTGTGGAATTAACGAGTGGCACAAAAGGAACAACATCGACAACACCAATTCGCGGATGAACGCCGGAATGATCGTTAAGACTCAATGCTGAAACTGCAGCGCGCGCCAGTGCTCGAGGGGCGTCAACTCCAACCATGGTGAACACACTGCGGTTGTGGTCTGGGTCTGAATGAATATCAAGAAGGTCGCCCGCGCATGATTGAGCAAGAGAATCGAGGATGGCGTGGTGACGCCCCTCGCTTACATTGATGACACATTCGAGCACCCCTCGTGCTTACCAAAGAAGCGCCCCTTCCTGCTACCGTCAGGAACATGATTTCGTTTCTCGAAGGCCCAGAGCTCATTATCGTTCTAGTTGTCGTGCTGGTGCTGTTCGGCGGTGCACAACTTCCAAAGCTCGCCAAGAACCTCGGCTCGGCTCAAAAAGAGTTCAAGAAGGCAATGGACGAAGGCAAGTCTGACGACTCTTCGTCTGATTCACAGTAAAAAGGTCAGACCGCGATACCGCGGCGCCTCTTCAAAATTCTGCGACGTTCACGTTCGCTACAACCGCCCCACACGCCATGATCAATTCGTTCGGCAAGGGCATATTCAAGACACTTGTTGCTCACTGGGCACCCCTTGCAAATTGCACGGGCCCGATCTACACCCACTCCGTCTGACGGGAAAAAGGTGGCAGGCGGGTAGTTACGGCAATTGCCGTCGCCCATCCAGGATGTCGGTGAGTCGTCGAACGGAAGGTTCGTGACTGGTGCACTCGTAACTTGAAGTTGTACTTTCATGGCTGTCCTCGCTTCATCTGAAACAGATGCTCTTGGTTCGATGTCTGTATGACGCCGAGTCATGGCGGGAAGTTCCCGCAATTCCAGTCAAGCACGAGAGTGTCGCCGCATGCGGTCGGGTTCGGTAAAGGTTTGGTAAAGATGTCACTTATCCACAGGACTTGCCTCAAAAAAGGCTCAAAAACCGCTAAAAATGGCCAGAAGTCGTCGTGCAAGTGCCCCGATAGGCTATTCAGAGTTCGCTATTGATTCACACTTGCAACCATCGCATTGCAGTCCGGAGACACCATGACAGATATTCAGATTCCTCAGGCCCCGAAGGCACATGCTCGCATCGCATTTCTTGGTGCAGTGTCTCCTCATTGGGAGGTCTATGCAGACTGGGGCGACCAAACCCTCCTCGATGAATTCCGTTCGCGCGTTCTTGCCCGCTTGGTGTTGCTTCCTCGTGACGACCCACAATTTCGTCGCAACATGGCTCGTATCGTTCGCGATGCTGAGCGTGAACTCATTTCCATTGAATGGGATATGGGCGACCCTGACTACGAGTTCTAATTCGAGGTCGTGGGTAACACTCACATCACAGCACGGTAAACACACGGCGAACTCTTCCAGTTGCCCTCCACAAGTCCGGCGCTTTTTTCACTACCCTTATTTCTCATGAGTCGTCTCATTGGCAATCGTGAACTGAGTTGGCTCGATTTCAATGAGCGTGTGCTCGCGCTTGCTCGCGAAACATCGGTACCACTGCTTGAACGCATCAAATTTTGTGCCATCTTTTGCTCGAACCTTGATGAGTTTTTCCAGGTTCGCGTTGCGGCACTGAAGGGTCAAGTCGCTGCAGGTGTCCATTCGTCATCTTCAGACGGACTCTCGCCAACGCGCCAACTCAATGAGATTGCGCATCGGGTTGATTACTTGGTATCTGAGCAGGAGAACTTACTCCTGAATGTGCTTTTCCCGCCCCTTGCCGAGCATGGTGTTGATATTTGTCGCTGGGCAGACATCACACCAGAAGAACAAATTGCCATGAAGCAGTTCTTCGAGCGACAGTTATTTCCGGTACTAACGCCACTTGCAGTTGACCCATCTCACCCGTTTCCCTACATCTCAAACATGGCCATCAGTCTTGGTGTTCTGGTGCGCGATTCTTCTACTGGTGAACAACGTTTTGCTCGGGTAAAAATTCCTACCTTCCTGAAGAGATTCCACAAAATGTCTGAAGGCCGCTATGTGATGATTGAAGATGTCATTGCAGCCAATGTTGCGGACCTATTCGTCGGAATGGACATTGTCCATGTCAGTGCATTCAGAGTCACGCGTAACGCAGACCTCACGCTTGACGACGAAGACGCAGATGACTTGCTCGCAGCGGTCGAAATGGAATTACGCCGTCGCCGCTTTGGGCGTGCAGTTCGGCTTGAAGTTGATCACCACATCAACCCCGATGTGCTCGACATGTTGCTGGAAGAACTTGATCTGGAAAGAACAGATGTTTCATTTCATACGGCTCCACTTGCATTGTCTTGTTTGTGGGAACTGCACGAATTAGACGAACCAACACTGAAAGACACGCCGTGGCGTTCTGTCACAGCGGGTCGCCTTGCCGCGGCAGATGGCAACGACCAATCAATGTTTAGTGTTTTGCGGCAACGCGACTTATTGGTGCATCACCCGTATGAATCGTTTTCATCTTCGACAGAAGAGTTCTTAGAACAAGCTGCGAACGATCCTCGGGTACAAGGAATCAAAATCACTTTGTACCGCACGTCAGGAGATTCGCCCATCGCGCGCAGTCTTATCAAGGCAGCTGAATTAGGGAAACAAGTTGTTGCACTCATTGAGCTAACCGCGCGATTCGATGAAGCTGTCAATGTCACATGGGCAAAGGAACTTGAACGTGCTGGTGTTCATGTGGTGTACGGCGTTGTGGGGCTAAAGACGCACTGTAAGTGTGTGTTAGTTGTTCGCCAAGAAGAATCTGGCCTACGTCGTTATGTTCATGTTGGTACCGGTAACTACAACTCCAAAACAGCGCGCACCTACGAAGACATCGGGCTCTTCACATGCGATGAAAAAATCGGAGATGACGTTTCGCACTTGTTTAATTCGTTAACAGGTTTTGATCGTGATCATGATTACAAGCGTCTCATTGTGGCTCCCCGCTACCTACGAAACACCATGATTCAACTCATTAAGAACGAAATCACTTTTGGGTCAGAAGGGCACATGGTTATCAAGATCAACGGTCTCGCTGATGCTGAAATTATTGAGTTGCTGTACCAAGCAAGTGAAGCCGGCGTACGTATTGATCTCATTGTTCGTGGTGTCTGTTGCATGCGACCAAGTTCTGATCACGAAAAGAACGTTCGCATCAGGTCAGTTCTCGGTAGATACCTAGAACATTCTCGTATGTATCACTTTGCACATGGTGGCGACAACAATGAGCCTGTGTATTACATCGGATCAGCAGACATGATGCCTCGCAACTTAGACAAGCGAGTTGAAGTTCTTATTCCAGTAGAGCATCCGAAACATCGAGCATGGATTGAAGAAGTCTTTGCAACACTCCTTTCCGTCGATGTTGTGGGATTCGAGATGAACCGCGAAGGCAATTGGCGTCGTGTCGGCCCCGCCGAATATGTACCCGCTAGTGATGCTCAGTATCGAATCCATCAGCGGGACTCGGAATCACAGTTGAAATTGGGCTTGCCAGAGGGCACTGTTTCTCAGTAACCGCGCAGAACAAGTTCACTTTTCGTTCACAATATGACAGACTGTTATTCACGTGCTCGTTCCTACGGTGGAGTCGCTCGCAACTATTTGTTTCTCAGGGGGAATTATGGACGAACTTCGTAAAGGTTTTCACCAACAACTTGATGACGTCCGCACTGAACTAGTGCGCTTGGCAGCTTCTGTAATTGAAGCCATTCCTCGTGCCACAGCGGTCATTCTCAATGGTGATTTGGAAGGCGCTGATGCGCTGATTCAGTTCGATGATGAGATTGATTCGCTTTCACTGGAACTTGAGGAACGTTGCTATCAGATTCTTGCCTTGCAAGCTCCAGTAGCTGGCGACCTTCGCCAGGTCGTATCGGTTGTAAAGATGATCGCTGAAATTGAACGGTCTGCAGACTTGGCGGTCAACATTTGCAAGGCAGCTCGTCGTATCTATGGCCATGATCTTGATCCACGCCTTCGTGGGTTGATTGCGCGCATGGGTGAGCAGGCTGAACAACTGTGGGAATCTGCTCTTGAGTCTTTCCAAGAAAATGATGCTGCGAAGGCTGCCGCCATTGATGACATGGATTCGTATCTCGATAGTTTGCAGCGTGAATTCGTTCAGGCAATCCTTGAGAGCCATTCAGAAAACACAATTGACTTGCAAGTAGCAATTCAGCTTGCAGTTGTAGCCCGTTTCTACGAACGTATTGGTGACCATGCGGTCAATATCGGCGAGCGTGTGCGTTATTTAGTAACAGGCTGGTTGCCAGAACACAAAGGTGCTGCTCGATTCCGACAAAAATCTGGCGAAGATGACACTGATGGCATTCCTTTCTTCACCACCAAAGAAAGTTAAGTCCGCTAGGTCGGCATCGATATGTGGTGGTTGATTGTCGGCATTGTTTGTGGAATAGGCGCGGGTTTTTTCATTCGTGACCGTACTCGCACCCCTCAAATTATTTCGACTCCTGTTGTCGCTGAACCAGAGTTGGTGCCAGATTCAGAAGCAGAAATCAGGGGCCTACTTGACGCACTTCCAATGGGCGTTGTGGTCCTTCTCCCTGACGGGCAAGAGCGTTTTCGAAATACTGTTGCAATGTCGATTGCGGGCGCTCGTCATGCTGACGTACTTATAGAAGTGGCGGCAGAACGGTTGCTTAATGTCGCATTGAGAGGTCTCGAAAGTCGTGAGCAGATTCAATTAGCTGGTCCTCCGCAACGTGTTTTAGAAGTGCGCGCAATTCCACTTGCAGATGGCGGAGCAATTGCGATTATTGATGATGTTACGGACAGGTGGCGAATCGACCAAGTACGTACTGACTTCGTCGCAAACGTTAGTCATGAACTCAAAACTCCCATCGGTGCAATTTCAGTGTTGGCAGAGACCATTGAAGGCGAGTCTGACGACGAACTGGTATTGCGACTGACTGGTCGCATGGTGATTGAAGCTCAACGCATGTCGCGCACAATTGATGACCTGCTGGAATTATCGCGTATCGAATTAGGCGGCGAAATGTTGATGGCTGACATCGACATGGCAGATGTAGCGGCCGAAGCTATTGAGCGGGTGAGTCCTATTGCAATGCGTAAAGGTGTGCCTTTGTTACTCAAGGCCGACAAAGGCATCGCAATAGTTTCTGGCGATTTCTTTCAGTTGGTGTCAGCTCTTGCAAACCTGGTGGAGAACTCAGTGAAGTACAGCGATCAGACCCATCAAGTTGACGTTCGGGTCGTCACCTCAGATACAACAGTCTCTGTCGAGGTGGAAGATAGGGGTATTGGAATCCCTGCTGACAGCATTGATCGCATTTTTGAACGCTTCTACAGAGTTGATCGAGCTCGTAATAGGGCCACCGGCGGAACTGGCCTCGGGCTCTCGATTGTGCGCCATGTGGCTACCAATCATGGCGGGGAGGTGAACGTACGGTCTCGGGAAGGTGAAGGTTCGACGTTTATTCTCCAGATACCGCGTGTTCTGGGTCCACAATGAGGCAACATAGGGGCGCATGGTGAACGCACGGACAGCAACAGGTATCCCAACGGTGTTGGTAGTAGAAGACGAAGAGTCATTCATTGAGGCGTTGCAGGTCGGATTAAAGCGCGAAGGATTCCGTGTCGAGGTTGCCCGGGATGGTTTGCAGGCTCTTGAGATGTTCGATCTTGTTCAGCCAGATCTTGTTCTGCTTGATGTGATGTTGCCAAAAATGTCTGGCATTGATGTGTGTCGCCAATTGCGTAAGAAGACCACAACCCCCATCATCATGGTGACTGCGAAAGGTGCAGAGATTGACACTGTTGTTGGTCTTGAAGTCGGAGCAGATGATTATGTCACAAAGCCCTACCGCCTTCGTGAATTAACAGCACGGATGCGCGCAGTAATGCGCCGCGTGCCACATGATCGTGGCGGAGAACTTTCCGGAGCTTCTATTGAAGTTGGTGATGTGGCACTTGACCCTGACCAACACGAAGTAATCATTCGTGGAGAAGCACAAGCGTTGCCGCTGAAGGAATTTGAACTGCTTCATATTTTGCTCGCCAATGCCGGACGAGTATTGCCGCGCGAAACACTGATTGACCGTGTGTGGGGCAGTGATTATGTGGGCGATACGAAGACCCTTGATGTTCATGTCAAGCGTCTCCGTTCAAAAATTGAAGATGATCCGGCTAATCCCACGCGCATTGTCACTATTCGTGGCCTTGGGTACAAGTACGACAAACAACGTTCGGCGTAGTATCGCTGCGTGGTCACGCGGCGTAAAACTAAACCTCTAGAGAATGGCGGTTTGCCCCCCGTCACTACTTTTCAGAGGCTGTCGCGTACACACTCACTAATGGTGGCCGGCGAGACCGCCATGACATTGGCGTTAGCTGACTCGCTCTTTTTATCAATTAGTCCCGATGCCGCTCGAACCAAAGTTATTTTGTTTCTTGCTGTGAGTATGGCGCCATTCGCAATTGTCGCCCCGTTCGTTGGGCCGCTCGTTGACCGCATGCGCGGTGGGCAACGCATGGTGGTGTTGATGGTGGCTATCTTGCGCGCACTTGTGCTGATCGGCATGATGCAGTCACTTGATTCACTGACACTCTTCCCATTGGCATTCGCATCACTCGTCCTCGCAAAAACATATTCCATAGCAAAATCATCTTTAGTTCCCAGCACAATTTCTGGTGCTGATGGGTTGGTAGAAGCAAATAGCAAACTTGGGCAAGTTGCAGGAATCACTGGATTCATAGTCGTAATTCCCGTTGGTCTTCTGCAACTTATTAGTTCTCAAGCTGCGCTCGGTTTTGGAGTCATTGCATTTCTTGGTGCAGCACTCAACGCAAAACGACTGCCAAAGAGTGTGGTTGCTACAACACCAGCAGATGCATTAGAGACCGAGGAATTACATTCCGCAAGTGTCGTGGCAGCCGCAAATGCAATGCGTGTGTTGCGAGGGATTGTTGGCTTCATGTTCTTCCATTTGGCGTTCTGGTTGCGTCGTGAGATAGCCGGAACTGCGTGGTTTGGATTGGCGATTGGATTATCGGGTCTTGCGACACTAGGTGCAAACTTTGCGGGTCCGTCCTTACGTAAGAAGATGCGCGTAGAGACCATGCTTCTGCTTGCGCTTGTCTCTGTGGGAATGGTTGGCATAGGAACCGCATGGTACGGACGAATCACCGGCGGAATTCTGTTGGCTGCTGTTGTCAACGCAGCTGCTGCAATAGGACGTCTGGCATTTGAGGCAACTGTTCAAAGCGGTGCACCGGACGCAAATAGAGGTCGTGCATTTTCACGCTTTGAGACTCAGAATCAAATGGCCTGGGTTGCTGGTGGACTGATACCGGTGATCTTCGCACCAGCTGGATGGGTGGGGTTTGCCGTAGTTGGCGTTGTCGGTATCGCGGGAGCAGTGATGTACGCGCGAATGCGCGGGATGACTATTGGATCTCGAGGCGGGCGAGCCACAGACCGGGCGCGTCGATCTCACTAGGCGTAGGCAAATTTCCTGTCGCCGAAACAAGAGATGGCAATAACGCTGCGGCGTCGCGCTCTACGACACCCTGAATAAACGCACGGCCGCGTTGTTGTTGCGCACGAGTCTGAGAGATGCCGAGAAGTTGTTCTACGAGATGAGAGTTAGTGCCGTTTTGCACACGACGTCGACGGACGGCTTCGGCAATGGGCGATGCCCCGCCTAAGAGTCGTGCACTGACAGAGTCAACGACGTAGTCGATATAACCAGAAATAGCAGCCACATGAGCATCAAGAACAGGGGCAAGAGCTTCTTGTTCAGCAGTCCGTGAGGCGCCCATCATGACCATTGGGTTAGAGAACAAATTTTGTACAGCAGCCATTGCATCTGTATCTGTTGGGTCAAGATCTGAGAGAGACGACATCAATGCATCAGGGTCTGGTCGAAACGCTGATACATGCGCCTGGACCAATGTGGTAAGACCATCTGCAATTGCTGGTGCTGCTAGAACAGCATGTGATGCAAGTTCATGAATGAGCACCCACATGCGTAGGTCATCTTTTGGAATTTCCCATTCCGTCGCGAATGCATCAACAGATGAGGCCACGATGAGAATTTCTGATGCGTGTGGGCGAGCAAGTGGAATTTCATATTGACCAAGTGCATGACTGGCGAGTGCGCCGATCATCGAACCGACAGACATTCCCATCATGGCGGGGGCCATCATGGTGGAAAGGTTCGCCATCATTGCTGTCATCGGATCATCGGGAACGTCACCGTCAGTGTGCTGTGATTGAAGTGCCGTTGCAAGATTTGTAAACAATGGCCGCAGATCAGTCAGGGTGCGATGTGCCCACCGTGCTCGCGTCGTTGTGAGAATTTCGGTATGCGTATCGTTTGATCCGGTGGAAAGCGAGGTAACCGCCCGAACATGCATATCGGCAATGTCTGCAAGGGAATTGAACGCTAAACGAGTGGCCGTATCTGGTTCTGAATCTGGTGAATCACCGACTGCACCGAGTTGTGCAAACTGTTGCGCCAAATCCCAATTGAGCGGACCTTGTCCGGCCATTGCCCGCATCATGTCGTTAAAGAAGGGAATACCACCGAAGGGATTGGAAGCATTCATGTCGCCGTCAGCCATGTACTCATGATAGGAGGACTGACGTGCGTTACATCGTCAGGGTTGTCGTACGAAAGAGCGAATCATGCTGATTATTGAGGCCTTGTTCAGCATCCATACAGAGTGATCGCGTCGCACCACAATCCCTACTAATTGTCCTTGAGAATCGCGAACAGTTGCAAGACCGTGAATTGGGTCAGTGGAATTGATTGGCACGTCGGTTGAATCATTGTCTGTGGAGAAACTGGGTTGAGGAACAAATGCAACTGAAGCGGCTGTGTCAACAACTCGGTACTGCGACAGATCCAATATTTGGGTGGGATCAATCAGATGGCTCAAATCTGGGGCAGTGCCCCAGGCTGACTTGTCCTCGGAATGAACAAGGGCTAATCCGGTGGCAGGATCTTGCGCAACGATTTCAACCGTGACCCTTAATCCGGACTCCGAAGTGACCCAGAGCGATGTTGCTGTGGCAATGTCGTCACCAGCTGCGATCCACGTGCCATTACCGAGTGAGAATGCCGACGTTGTGCCGGCATCGCTCTTGATGACGACCATCTCCTTCAGTGAGTAATTTTTGACCCGTGCAACGGTGACGCTTGGCGATATTTGAAGCACGGCATCGATGTCTTCTCGGTATGTAGAGATTCCCTTTGGAATAGCGACGGCGAGGACTGTTACTGATGCAATCAAGCTGATGCCCGCTGTAAAAGCGGTCAAGCGACGACTAATTTTTGGAGGTGTAGCAAGGAAATCCGTGCGTGCAGCGTCTGCCATCTCAGCCGGGTGACGCCACGTGCGTTCGTACGCGGGCACCGGTGCTGGATTTTGGTTCTCAAATTCGTCAGCGCTCACAAGTGACAAACACTAATCGTGATGGGTACGCAAGTGTCGGCGCCATCACAAGCCCTGCCCAGCGCCGTGAGAGTACGATTAACCCATGCCTGCACCGTTGCTCGGAGAAGAGTGGTTCGAATTGACCGCCTCAGAACTTCCCATCGGTGACATCTATCAGTGGGCAGTACGGCCAGACTGCGGTGCCGTGGTTCTGTTCTCGGGCACCGTGCGAGACCATGCTGATGGTCGTACAGATGTCACCTCGCTTGAGTACGAGGCGTACGAAGACGCAGTCATTCCGTCGTTTGCAAAGATTGCCAATGAAGCGCGAGTTCGTTTCGTAGATGCTCGGCGAATCGCAATTCTGCATCGCACCGGAAAATTGTCATTAGGCGAATCGTCGGTTGTTGTTGCAGTCTCTTCCGCGCATCGTCCGATCGCGTTTGACGCGGCACGTTTTCTTATTGATGCATTGAAAGAGTCAGCACCGATCTGGAAAAAGGAAAACTGGGATGGCGGATCTGATTGGGGCACTGCTGCTCACAACATCACAACTCCACAACAAGTTGCGAGTAATCCTTCATGATTGCGCTTTCTTTTTTCACTGGTCTTTTTTCTTTCTTTGCAATTGTCTCGGGCTCAACGTTGCTCGTCATGATTTATCTTGATAATCGCAATGTGCGCATTGATGATGGAATTGCAAACTTCCGTCGACACATCGATGCGTTGTCGCCTGAAGCGAGACAATCATCAGTGCATCGCAATAATCAAGAAGACCGCCGTAATCAATGAGCACAACTCGCATCTCCATAGAAGGACCTAACCATGGCTCGTGACCTCGCAATTGACCTCGCTACCGCCAACACTTTGGTGTACATGAAGGGCAAGGGCATCGTGCTTAATGAGCCTTCAGTCATTGCAGTAAATCGCCAATCGGGTGAGGTATTGGCCACCGGCCACGATGCGTGGGACATGATTGGTCGTACGCCTAGTTACATCGTCGCCGTTCGCCCATTACGCGGTGGTGCAATCACGGACTTTGATATCACCGAACGCATGATTCGTTTGTTGCTGCAACGTGTTGGTGTTTCGCGATTCACGCGCCCCAAAGTTGTTATTTGTGTTCCGTCTGCAATTACTGAAGTGGAACGTCGTGCGGTAACAGATGCCACACGTCGTGCCGGCGCATCTGATGCGCAACTCATTGAACAACCGATGGCAGCAGCTATTGGCGCCAACCTTCCCATTGATGAACCTGTTGGCAACATGGTGATTGACATCGGTGGTGGCACAACGGAAACTGCTGTTATTAGTTTGGGTGGCGTAGTTGCACTTGAAGCAATTCGTGTTGGCAGTTTTGATATTGATGCAGCTATACAAAGTTATGTGCGCCGCGAACATGGTGTAGCAATTGGTGAACGCACTGCTGAAGAAATCAAGATTCAAATTGGTTCAGCTGAACCAGGCCCACAAGATCGTAGTGCAGATATTCGCGGACGAGACCTGGTAACTGGATTACCAAAGACTGTTCGCTTGACTGCAGAAGAAGTGCGATTCGCAATCGATGAACCAGTTGCTGCCATGGTGCTGTCTGTGAAGCGTTGTCTTGCTAAAGCCCCACCTGAATTGGCTCAAGATTTCCTTGCACGCGGCATGTACTTAGTAGGCGGTGGCGGAATGCTGCGTGGGCTCGCTGCTCGAATCGAACGTGAAACTGAAGTGCCTGTCAAGATGTCACCACAGCCACTTGAGGCAGTGGTGCTGGGCGCAGGTCACTGTATTGAGAATTACCAGGCCCTACGAGGCATGTTTATGGGGACTCGCCGCTAAGGCTTATTCATTAGGCCTAACTCGAATGAGGCCCTCTTGAACAACGGTGACGGCCAAGTGTCCGTCTTGCGTGAAGATTGAACCACCGGCAAGACCACGTGAGTTAGATGTTGAGATTGCATGCTGGTCGTACAAATGCCATTGGTCTGCGCGGAATGGGCGATGAAACCACATTGCGTGGTCGAGGCTTGCCATCTGTATTCCGCCTTCGTTCCAGCCGAGGCCATGAGGCAACAAAGCCGTGTCCAGAAGGGTCATATCGCTTGCATATGTTGCAATGCATGCATTCAGAACTGGGTCATCGGGCAATGTACCGTCAGCACGTAACCACACACGTTGGCCAGACGATTCAATGCCAGAGCGGTTGATTGGTTCACCATCGGGATAGCGCAAGTCAATAGGGCGAGGATGGTCGTACCAATCACCGATTTCTTCTTTATGCGGTTCCATGCGGGTCTTGAAGTCAGGAAGAGTTTCTGGATCAGGAAGACCAAGAGGAGCGGGTATCTGCCAATCAAGACCTGGTTCAAATGCATGAAAACTTGCCTGCAAGTTAAAGATGACTTCACCGTGTTGAATGGCAACGACGCGTCGAGTGGTGAAACTTCTGCCATCGCGCAGACGATCTACCTGATACAAAATTGGTGCGGCTGGGTCACCTGGACGCAAGAAATAAGCGTGGAGTGAATGAACATGTCGTGCATTTTCATCGACCGTGCGTGATGCGGCTACGAGTGATTGACCAGCAACTTGACCGCCGAACACACGAACCCGATTTTCAATGGGGGAGACTCCGCGAAAGAGATTTACTTCAATTGATTCCAGATCGAGCAATGTGATGAGTTCATCAAGTGGTGTAGCCATCACCCCATAGTAGGGTCGAATCGTGTCAATTTCGCCGCTCAATTCAGAACTACGCCGTCATGCGTTAGCAGCGCAAGGTTTTATGCCAGAAGATGAGGGTGATGCCTTGTATGTTGCAGCAGTGCATGCCGCACAAGCAGTACCAAATGCACCCTTTGTCGAAGTTGGTTCATATTGTGGTCGTTCAACAGTGTGGTTGGGCGGAGCTGCACGAGAATCCAAGACGACGTTATTTACAATTGATCATCACTTTGGCAGTGAAGAGAACCAACCGGGATGGGAATGGCACGACACGTCATTGGTTGATCCACGCACGGGTCGCATGGATACGCTTCCATTTTTTCGCGCCACAATTCTTGATGCAGGACTCGCAGATTCAGTAGTCACGATGGTTGGTGATTCGCCGACCATCGCGCGTCATTGGACAACGCCTCTTGCTTTTTTGTTTATTGATGGTGGGCACGGGGTTGAACCAGCCACATTGGATTACCAATTGTGGACACCACGAGTCGCACAGGGTGGAACCCTTGCCATTCATGACGTGTTTCCGAACCCTGCTGATGGTGGTCGGCCGCCGTATGAAAATATTTATCTTCCTGCAATCGAAAGCGGATTGTTTGAAGATGTCAGTACAACGGGTTCGTTGCGCGTATTGCGTCGACTCTAGAGAGCGCGAACTTTTAAGTGTGCGTTACGACGCGCCATTGGTTGCGTAAACAATGTTGAAGCAGGAGATCCGCCGCTAATTGCATCTGCAGCAAGAATGATGGCAGCTGCGGTGTACGCACTGTATTCATCGGCAGGAAAACGAACAATCATTTTTTCTGGTTCTGCTGGATACACAATGCCGGTCCAATATGCACCGTCTTCACGGCGGTGAGGCATGGTCCACAAAATGAGTTCACGAGCGATGTCGCGATCGCCAGCTGCGCAATGGGCAATCGCGCATTCACTTGTTTCTGCTGCAGTGACCCATTGTTCGTCATCGACACAACGCACGCCTCGGTCATCGAGAACGAAACGGTCCCATCCTTCGGCGAGTCGCGCTTTTGCGTGAGCTCCGGTCATAGCGCCGGTGAGTACGGGGTAGTACCAGTCCATTGCCCATCGAGCCTTTGGCTCGAATGCATCAAGATTGGAAGTGATGAGTACATCAATTGCATCAGCCGCAGCGGTCCATTCTGGCTGGGAGTCACCAAGAAGGTCTCCCAGTGCAGCGCCGCAATGAAGTGCGTGACGAATACTCGAACAGCCGGTCAGTAGTGCATAGTCCCATGGTTGTGAATCAACTTCTCTGGCCCAAACGATAGATCCATCTTCACGACGCATTGACAAAACCCATTGAAGGGCTTTTCGTACAGTTGGCCACAAGGCAGATACCGCGGCAAGATCGCGGGTGCATAACCAATGGGTCCACACGCCAACTGCAATGTATGCATTGACATTTGTATCGAGTTTGGCGTCTTCGATTGTTGTATCTGGCATGTAGTAGTTAAACCATGAACCATCTTCATGTTGAATGTCGGCAAGCCATTTGTATGCAGAAAGAGCAGCTTCGTCACGGCCCATGATGTTGAGAGCCATTGCTGTTTCAACGTGATTCCACGGGTCGCAATGGCCATTTGGATACCACGGAATCATTCCGTTTGGTAATTGCAATGCCTGAATTGAATCTGCAGTGCGCGCAAGGTCAGCGGTGGTAAGAATTCCTGGAAGGTGAGGCATGGAACGTGTGGTCATACAGATGCTCCGACGGTAAGTGGTTTGCGTGAGTAGACAACAAAGCTTTTACCCATAAGTGGGCTCAGTGCGCGCTCGGCAACTTGCATTGAGCGCGGCTGGGTCATGATGTCCCATTCAAGGAATTCGCGGTACTTTTTCACTAATGAATGGTCGTTATTGCGAGGGCCAACTGCACATTTCAACCACCAATAAGGGGAGTGTAAAGCGTGAGCGTGATGGCTATCTGTAACTTCAAGTCCGGCAGAACGAAGTTTTGCCTTCAGTTCTGTAGCTGAGTAGATACGAACGTGGCCACCAACACTTTTTGGTGCGTGGTATTCATCAGACAACATCCAGTTGATTTTTTCTGGCCACCACGATGGAACGGTGACACCAAGTGAACCACCTGGTTTTAAGACGCGATGTAGTTCTGAAATGACACTGACATCATCTTGAATATGTTCGAGAACTTCTGATGTGACAACACAATCAAAAGTGTTGTCTTCGAAGGGGAGCTTGGTGGCATCCCCGCGGAGTACTCCGCCGTATACCTTTTCCGTAATTTGTTTGGCTTCCAACATCGCGCCGAAGGTATTACGTGTGGTGACTACCTCTTCTGCTGCATAATCAAGGGCGAACACAGTTGCGCCTTGGCGAGCTGCTTCAAATGCGTGACGACCAAATCCGGCTCCTGCATCAAGAAACTTGTCTCCGGGACGAAGACCCAGACGATTAAAACGAATTGTCAACATATCAGCGACGCTTTTCTAGTTTGGTGCGATTATGGGGCATGTCGAGCACTTCGCGATATTGCTCAACGGTGAGTTCTGCACATTGTTTCCACGTCCAGCGTGATACGACTCGTTGACGACCTGCTTCACCAATTCGGGCGCGAAGTTCTGCACTGTCAAGACCAGTAGCAATCACTGCTGCCAGTGCTTCGGCATTTGCAGCTGGGCATTGCAACACGGTCTCATTGTGTGTGCCCGTTACTTCGGGCAAGGCGCCACCGTCTGTTGCAACAAGGCAGATACCGGTGCTCATGGCTTCAATTGCAGGAAGACTAAATCCTTCATACAAGCTAGGTACAACGGCAAGTTCAGCTTCTGCATACAGCTCAACGATGCGCTCATCAGTAACCCCGGACACGAAGTCAATATGTGGGCGTAATCCGAGCGAATCAATGAGGTCCATGCTGTGCCCGGGACGAGGCTTACCGATAATGGTGAGGCGGATATCGCGATCTTTGCGCAAAAGGGCCATTGCTTCAAGTAGATATGACAAACCCTTCAATGCAACGTCAGCTGATGCTGTAGTAATTAATCGACCAGGTTCGCGTGCGATATGAGGCAGTGGTTTGAAAAGGTCAGGATCAACTCCGACGGGCACAAGACGCATACGGTCGCGGGATACGCCCATATCTTTGTTGATGTCAGTGATGCTGTTCTCACTAACAACAACAATACGAGGCATTTTGCTTGCAACTTTGCCTTGCATGTCTACGAATGAATACCAACGGCCAACAGAGCGGCGCTTCCAGCGGTTCGGTGCATGACTCATTTCCAATTCACGATCTTTCGTGATGGGGTGGTGCAACGTGACGATTGTCGGAATGATCTTTTCAATTTTCAAGATGTCCCAACCAAGGCACTGGTTGTCATGGACAAGATCGAAGTCATTCACCCGGGGAGTCAGTGTGCGAAGTGCACGCTTTGAAAATGCAAGTGGTTCAGAAAACTGACCTGTCATGTACCGCGCAGTCTCCACAACGTCTGGCCATGTTTTGATCTCCCAGTATGCGGGCATTCGCCCTGGGTATGCATCGTTGAAAATATCAAGGCTCGGTAGTTTGTGCATCGCGATGCGATCATCAAGAACTGGGTACGGCTGTCCGCCGAAAACTTCAACAGTGTGTCCGAGATCTGCGAGTGCTTTAGTGAGGTGACGTGTGTATACGCCTTGTCCGCCAACATGTGGTTTACCGCGATACGTAAGGTATGCAACACGCAACGGGCCATTGGGGTCGTAGGTGCCTGACATAGGCAGTAGAGGCTAACTGGCACCAATCCGAAAGGCTCGGGCACGGCGTCGGGCTAGCCAGGCAAATGCAATCAATAAAGCCCAGATATAGACCGCATTCCCCATGCGTGAATACACGGTACGGCCCGATCGAAGCTGAATAGAGCGTTCAACCACATGTTGTTCGCTAATTGATGTGCGGTCGTGAACAACACCAGAAGAATCAATAAAGGCGCTAAAGCCGGTGGGGGAAATTTGTGCTACATCACGGCCTTGTTCTCGAGCCCGCAATTGAGATGCCGCTATTTGTTGTGTCTGCAGAATTGTCCATGTGTAACTAGAACCATTAGTGGGATTAATGATGAACGTTGCTCCATCAGCAATTCCTTCATTGACGCGTCCACCAAAAAATATTTCCCACGAAATTGCAACACTCGCGCGAGTGTCTGCAACATCAAGCCAGCCGCGCGAATCACCAGCTCGTGCATCGCGCGGTACTAAGTCGGTAGGCGCACCAAGTGCTTTCAACAATGGTCGTAACGGCATGTATTCACCAAACGGGACTCGCCGTACTTTGTCGTAACGGCCACTTACTGACCCATCGATGTTTACGACAACTTGCGCATTCGTAAATTGACGCGGACCAGCATCTTCGGTGATACCCACAACGAACGGCACATTCAGGCGCTTTGCTTCTTGTGCAATTTCTGTGTACTCGGGACTATCAAAAAAGAGTCCGTGGTTTGTAATGCTGATGGCATTCTCTGGCCAGATCACGGCATCACGTTCTTGGTTGGGTTGGAGAGTTTTCGTTGCAGCCATGTGAACATCAAACACAACACGCGGGTTCGTATCAACTGCGTGAGTTCCTTGTTCTCCACCACCTTGAATAATGGAAAGATTCAAGTTTCGTCCTGTGGAGTGGGTGCTGTTCCAAGTATTTCCCAGAAGAACCAAAACACCAACGATACAAATTGCACGAAACTTTCGGTGAGTTAATGCGAGATACAACGTTGCGGTTGAGATACCAATGACACCCATCAACGGGGCAAGATCAGCAAGAGGACCTGAAACTTGTCCGATAGCGAGAGTGGCTAACGGAACGCCACCGAATGGAAATGACAACCGCACTACTTCTGCAAGCGAATGACAAATGATTAACGCTGATCTATGGGAATTATCGTTTGTCGACAGTTTGGATGCGATGTAACTGGCGATGCCATGCATCACGCAGAAAATCAGGATTGCAACTAGGTAGCCAGGCGCTGTGAGAAACCACATCCACGCCATAGACGGCAAGAACCATGCGGCTGCAAAAAGAGAACCAGTCGAGAAAGATTTTTCTTTCCGCCGTACCGCCACCGAGCCATACATCGCAATTCCCACAAAGCCAAGCGGCCACCAACCCCAAGGAGGCATTGATGCTGCAACCAAAAGACCGGCGAATACAGGAAGAAACGAACGCCGTCTCATGTCATTTACGAATGAAGTGTGGCAAGGTGAGTAAGTGTTGCCTCGGCTGCAGTGCGTGCTTGTTGTACACACGCGGGAATTCCGATACCTCTGTAACTTGCACCAGCAAAGACTATTCCAGGAGCAGCAGAACCAAGCGAGTGTTCAAGTTCAGCAAGCCGTGCGAAATGATGTGGCCTGTATTGCGGAAAGGATTCTGCCCAGCGGCTGACGCGAATTTCTGATGGCGTCATATCAACACCGAGATGGAGTTTCATATCCGCAAGCGCAAGATTGATGAGCTTGTCATTATCGAAATGCATCACTTCAAGTCCGTCGCGGCCCAATGACACACGAAGAATCATGGAACCGTCGTCGGGGCGCCAGTGTTCCCACTTGTTTGAACCAAATGATGCAGCTGACACCCAGCGTTGATCAGGTTTTGGAACTAAGTACCCACTGCCCTTGAGGCGGGCTGGCCATTGTGATGCAGGGATTGCCATGGTGATCAATACCACTGAAGCATGAGACCATTGGCCAAGAAGGTCGGCGGCACGAGCATCAAGCGGGCGAACGAAGTTTGAACTCGGTTTTGCTGGCGATGCAACAACGATTGCATCAGCACGGTGTTGGCCTCGCGAAGTTGACACGGTGTATCCGGTGGTTTCTTTTTCGATTGCCGACACGCTTTCACCGGTAAGTATGCGACCGCCAAGCGCTGTTACTCGTTGTGTCAATAATTCGATGAGCGCACCAATTCCACGGATGGGAGTTGCAAAAATTGGACCAGCAGGATTTTTTGTTGCGGTGGCTCGTGCTTTGCCGGCCGCTAACAACATGCTGCGGCTTGCAGTGAGTGAAGCAATCTGTGGAACTGCAGCCATTGAGAAGTTGTCAGAATCTGTTGCGTAAATGCTTCCGATGAGTGGGTCCACAAGACGTTCTTGAATTTGATTACCAAATCGGCTGCGCACGTATTCACCAATGGAGTCGGTGTCTGTAGTGGCGGGCAGCAGCGGCTCTATAGCTGCTCGTAGTTTGCCAAGAGGAGAAATAAGGCCTGACGTTGCGAATGCACGAATTTTTGCAGGGACACCAAGCATGAGATCGCCGGGAATGTTGTGCATGCCATTGTGCCAAATAGAAGCATGTGCATCAGTAGGTGATGTCATTGATGCACCGAGTCCTAATTCAGATGCAAGTTGCGTAGCCCATGGGACACGTGCAAGAAATGCGTCGGGACCCTCATCGATCGCAGGTAATCCAGCAAATGGTGTTGTGCGAATTTGACCACCAACAGTTGAGCCTGCTTCAAGCACGGTCACGTTGACTGGTTCAGACGAATTAGTAAGGAGGGTGAGCGCGCTAGTTAGTCCTGCTACGCCTGCACCGATGATGACAACTTGACGGGGTTCGCTCATGCAGAGATAAGTCTACGAGCCAGCGCAGCCATGACCAATGAGTCACTGTTGACACACGTTGTGCGCGCAAACGCCATGCCGTATGACGCTGCTCGTTGAGACGCCTCAAGATCTAAGTCGTAGAGAACTTCGAGATGATCAGCTACGAAACCACATGCACACACAACAACGCCATCAACTGATTCGTCGGTGTCACGCATTGTTGCCATTTGATCAATAACAGCAAGGATGTCTGGGCCAATCCATGGCTCCGGAGTGCGTCCTGCAGATTGCCACGCGATGGACCATTGCGACCAACGCGTTAGCGATGCCTTACTTGCAACGAGTTCTGCAGTGGCACGAAGTTCTTCTGGGTACGGATCACCAGCGTCGATGATTCGTTGCGGCAACGAGTGTGCTGTAAACAACACCTTCGTGCGCTCTGGCATGTTTGACAACTTTGTGCGCAGATCAGCAGCTAAGAAATCAATGAATGCATCTTCACGTGCCCATGTTTCAACGGCGCGCACTTCAATATTGTGAGGTGCTGCAGCAGCCCGTACCCGGTCTGTGTATTGACCAATGGAATATGTTGAATAGTGCGGAGCGAGCACAAGGCAAATGATGCGTGTGAAACCGAGACCCGCAACTTCAGCGACAGATTCCTCAATAAATGGTGTGGCATGTTTAAGACCAAGAAATACTTGGTAGTGACCAGGGTTAATGAGGTCGAGTTGTTCTTGGAGTGAGTCTCGCTGCGCTTCTGTGAGTTGCTTTAACGGAGACAAACCACCAATGGCTTCATATCGCTTGATGAGATCGTTCAGTTGTTCGTCAGTAGGTGCACGTCCACGACGAATGTCTGTGTAATACGGCAAAATTTCTTCTTTGGTGCGTGGCGTGCCATACGCCATCAACATCACTGCAGTACGAGAGGTGTTACTCATTTTGTTGTCTTTTCGTGAACGTAGGCCACAATGTCGGTGAGAACGCTGGGGTCTGTGTCGGGTTGCACCCCGTGGCCGAGGTTGAAGATGTGACCAGCGTGTCCTGCATTGTCTGCAAGCACTGTTTCTGTACCAGAAAGTGCAATGGCAGAACCTGCTAAAACAAGAGCCGGGTCAAGATTTCCTTGCACAATTGTGTCAGCACCAAGGCGAGTACGCGCATTTCGAATTGTTGTCCTCCAGTCGAGACCAATGATTGCGTTACCGACTGAGTTCATTGATTCCAATAAGTGATCGCAACCGATTCCGTAGTGAATGCCAGCAACACCAGGATGTCGTTCAGCCAACTGTGAGAACACTGCAGTTGTATGTGGCTTTACATATGTGTCGTAGTCGGAACGAGATAGTGCACCAGCCCATGAATCAAATAGTTGAAATGCTTCAGCACCAGCAGAAATCTGTGCAGAGATGAATTCAACAGAATGTTGAGCAAGATGTTCCATGACGTCATGCCATAACACTTCGTCTTCACGCATTAACCGTTTTGTGTTCTCATAAGTACGGCTTGGTCGTCCTTCAATGAGGTAACTAGCAACAGTGAACGGTGCTCCTGCAAATGCCAGAAGTGGCACTTTCAGTTCCTTTACTAATGCGAGCACTGTGTCAGTGACGTACTCAATGTCTTCGTGATGCAGTGGGCGAAGGCGTGCAAGGTCATTACGGGAACGAAGAGGGGACGGGGCTACTGGCCCAGTTCCGGGTGCAACGTCGATACCGAAACCAACAGCATGAGCTGGTACAACAATGTCGGAATAGAGAACTGCTGCATCAACGTTGTGACGGCGAACGGGTTGCAATGTGAACTCCGCTGCAAGTTCTGGCTTCTTGATTGCGTCAAGGATGCTTCCTTCACCACGCAACGCTTTGTATTCAGGAAGGCTGCGTCCTGCTTGGCGCATGAACCAGACAGGGGTGTGGATGGCCTGTTGGCCTCGGGCGGCGGCAAGAAAAGGGTCGTTGGGGAGGCTGGTCATGAGGTGGTTGTTCCCTTGCGCGTCATGGGTTTCACGCTATCGGTGGTTGCCCCGAGGCATTTGGCGCAGTTGCGCATCGATACGGGCAATTCGGGTGCGGGCGGGCGGGTGAGCAGTGATAAGACGGTCTTTCCACTGGGAGGACCTTTCGCCTTGGCCTTGTTCCACCACGATGCGCAGTGCATTGAGTAACTGACGACCAAATCCCATAGCGACGACGGTTTCATCTGCTTTGAATTCTGCGCCCTTACCGACTGCATTGCCAATGTATTGCGACACAGTGATCATGGACAGAAAAAGCCACGAAATAATCGTGATGAACCCAGTGAGTGTTTTTCCGACAAGGGAACCCAATGATGATTTCGTGATGAACACGTCAGTTGCGGCGTGTGCAACATTCTGTAACAAGAAACCAATTTTGGCGAGCAGCACAATGGGAATTGTTAGCCACTGTCCAATGGTCAGTGCAATCGTGTGCATCCCTAAGTGGTGACTGAGTTCATGAGCGAGAACTCCACTGAGGTTGTCTTGCGACAAGTTCTCTATGGCCCAACTTGACACCACAACAAGGTGACCGCCTGAAGCAAAGGCATTCAAGTCTTCTGAATCAGCAACAGCGAGAACAAACTTTCCCGGTGGAATGTGATTTGCTTGAGCCACGATGTGCCATGAACGTTGCAATGTGTCGCGCTCTGCTCGCGTCGGCGTGCGTGCGCCAAGTAAGCGTTGAAGAGCAAGACGTTGAATTGGACGGACAAAGAGCAAGCCACCAAGCAGAAACCACACGATTGCAAAGAGGGCGAACGGTATGTAATAGAACTGCACGAATGCCCACCAGAATGCAGCGACGGCAATGAGCCAGGCCGGCACAAGTGCGATGACTGGAGCAATGGCAGCCACCGCGTATCCGTCAATCTTGCGTTGACGTTGGGGTTGATCAGCGCGGACCATGGACTCCTAGTCCACCAGCATCTGCGCCTCGGGTCAAACTCCCCGTCGTAGCCGTGCCAAAGGTCTCACCTACACTGAACGAGATGACAGGCACACGGATCGAGCGCATTGAGACTCACGAACGAAATCCGAAGTGGAAACTTGCTCCGATGCGCATCGAGATGTCCGAATGCATCAACTGTGATGCATGCCTTCGTCATTGCCCCCCTCAACTGGGAGCCATCTTCAATGTCGGTACCGATGTGGTGATTATCCCGGAACTCTGCAGCGGGTGCGACAAGTGCCTTCCTGTCTGCCCCGTGAACTGTATTTATTCTTTTCCAGAGTGGGAAGAATCCGAGGTGCCAACCGAATGGTGGGAACAGCCTGGCTCTGACAATGACCCCTACGATTAGTTCGAACGAAAGGACGTCACCATGACCGCACCAACAATTCCAGGAGCAGAGGCCTACTCTCACATTGGCAATGGCGATGTCGGGGTTCTCGTCCTCCACGGTTTCACTGGCAATCCTGGCTCAATGCGGGCACTTGCTGAGGCATGTGCAACTGCTGGTTTTCATGTCGAACTTCCACAACTTGCCGGTCACGGCACTGCAATCGAAGACATGATCCCCACTCGATGGGCTGATTGGAGCGGAGATGCCGAGAAGGCGTATCAGGTTCTTTCGAAGCGCGCGAAAAAAATTGTTGTGATGGGTTTGTCGATGGGTGGCGCTTTGACATTGTGGATGGCCGCTCAACATCCGGAAGCGTGCGGCATTGTTTGTGTCAACCCAGCGACGCAACCGCAAACATCTGACGTGATCGACATGTTGCAAGGAATGATCGACGCAGGAACCGTGATGGTGGAAGCAATTGGTTCTGACATTGCAGACCCAAGCGCGCACGAGACTGCGTATCCTGGCACTCCGCTTGCTGCAATGAAGTCATTTTTGTCTGAAGGTCTAGCACCGCTTGCGCCACGTTATCCATCAATCAAAATGCCGATGTTGTTGTACACCTCAACGCAAGACCATGTTGTGCAACCAAGCGATAGTGATGCAGTAGCAGCAACGTATGGCGGCCCTGTAGAGCGCATCATTCTTGAACGCAGTTATCACGTTGCAACGCAGGACTACGACAAAGACATCATCTTCACGGGTGCTGTTGCATTCGTACACCGCGTCACCGCATGACAATTGAATTCCTTCTTGGAGTAATTCCGAGTCCATCATCCGGTTCGATTCATCTTGGGCCATTGCGCCTCAATGCGTATGGGTTGATGATTGCACTTGGCGTCATTGTTGCTGTACGTATTGCTGGGCGTCGCGCAGAAAACAAGGGCGTCGGCACAACGGAAGATATTTCTTCCATTGCAATGTGGGCCGTTCCTGCTGGAGTTATTGGCGGTCGGGCGTATCACGTACTGACCGATTATCAGCGATTCCAAGGCCAGTGGTTTGATGCCATAAAGATTTGGCAAGGCGGCCTGGGTATATGGGGTGGCGTCACGGTTGGCGTTGCCGTTGGTTGGTGGTGTGCTCGTCGTCGTGGACTTGATGCGTGGTGGATTATTTCATGCGCTGCACCTGCCATTGCAATTGCGCAGGCAATTGGTCGGTGGGGCAATTGGTTTAACCAAGAACTATTTGGTCGGCCGACAACCCTTCCGTGGGCATTGAAGGTGTCTGGAGATATCGCAGTGAAAGCTGGGTACACCGCGGGTACAACATTCCACCCGACCTTTCTCTATGAGTCGGTGGGGTGCATCGTGCTGGCGTGGCTCCTTATTCGTCTTGAGGGTCGCATCGCCCCGGCCCGTGGCCGATTGTTTGCGTGGTATGTGGCCGGATACACCGTTCTGCGGTTCGGAACAGAGAGCCTTCGTATTGATGCCAGCCACAATGTTGGCGGCATGCGATTGAACCAGTGGGTGGCTATCTCAGTATTCGCAGTGGCGGTCCTGTTTTTGGCTGTTGATCGTCTGCGTTCTCGGAAGACTCCTGAAGCGTCTACGGTCTTAGACCATGAGTGAATGTCTATATGAAGTCCTAGAGCCCGGAATCGGTCTCATCACGTTTAACCGTCCTGATCGCTTGAATGCGTGGACGGGTCGCATGGGTAATGAATATTTTGCTGCCCTCGATGCTGCAAATGCAGATCCGAAGGTGCGGGTCATTGTTGTTACCGGTGCAGGCAAGGGTTACTGCGCTGGCGCAGACATGGGAACACTGCAAGCCATTCCATCAGGTGACACTGCGAAGAACGATGACGGCCCAAGCATTGTTGAAGGTCGCATGCAAGACGAGATCACTCGGTTACCTAAACCAGTCATCGCTGCAGTTAATGGTGCCGCCGCTGGTCTTGGCATGGTGCAAGCACTGATGTGCGATATGCGTTTCTGTGCTGACACCGCAAAGTTCACTGTTGCGTTTTCAAAGCGCGGACTGATTGGTGAGTACGGCATCTCATGGGTGTTGCCACGCTTGGTTGGTCAGGCAACAGCACTTGACCTCATGATGTCAAGCCGCATTGTCATGGCGCAAGAAGCTCTCGAAATGGGAATGGTGAACAAAGTTGTTCCTGCAGACCAACTCATGAAAGTTGTTCTTGAATACGCATCAGATCTTGCGATGAACGTGTCGCCGTCGTCGATGGCGGTCATGAAGCGCCAGGTCTATTCCGACTACGGCAAAGACGTGGCAACCGCAAGTAAGGACGCTCTTGTTTTGATGCAGAAGTCGTTCACTCGGTCGGACTTTAAAGAGGGCGTTCAGAGCTTTCTTCAGAAGCGCCAGGCTGAATTTCCGCCTGTTCACCCGAACGCCTAAGTTTCGTTTTCGCCTTTCCGTATCAGAGGCTCGTAGGCTGAGAAGCCGTGAGCCCATCTGGTACCCCCATATCCGCAGCTGATGTAGCCAAAGTCGCTCGTCTTGCACGCCTCGACATTGACGAGGCCAGTGTCGTGCACTTCACCGAGCAACTCGCAAAAGTCATGGGTCATTTCAGTGACATCGATGCGCTTGATTTGTCTGACGTTGGTCCAATGACTCAACCGTTCCCACTTGTCAATGTGTTGCGTGAAGATGTCGAGCAGCCCTGTCTCGACACTGACGAAGTATTAGATGCAGCGCCATCTTCTGACCAACGACGTTTTCGTGTTCCACCAATCATCGGATTGGACGATTAGTCATGGCCACTATTCCAACAACTGCATCGGGCATTGCTGCAGCAATCGCATCAAAACAAATCACTGCTCGCGAAGTAATTGATTCGTATCTTGCACAAATCACTGCTCGCGAATCAGACATTCATGCTTTCAATCTCGTAACAGCAGATGCAGCTCGTGCTCACGCAGATGCAATTGATGCTGACATTGCAGCAGGTCGACCAATTGGCCCACTCGCCGGTGTACCTATTGCTTACAAAGACAACATGTGTACTCATGGCATTGAGACAACATGTTCCTCCAAGATTCTTGAAGGTTGGAAGCCTCCGTACGATGCCACTGTCGTGTCTCGCTTACGCGATGCCGGTGCCATCATGGTCGGCAAAACAAACCTTGATGAATTTGCAATGGGTTCCAGTACTGAAAACTCAGCGTTTGGTCCTACTCGTAACCCACTAGATACGTCACGTGTTCCTGGTGGTTCAAGTGGCGGTAGCGCAGCAGCAGTTGCTGCTGGTTTTGCTCCTGTCAGTCTTGGCAGTGACACGGGTGGCAGTATTCGCCAACCCGCAGCATTGTGTGGCGTTGTTGGCGTGAAGCCCACGTACGGATTAGTCAGTCGTTACGGCTTGTGCGCATATGCGAGCTCACTCGACCAGATTGGTCCATTCGCCACAACAGTCGCAGACGCTGCATTGATTACCGAAGCAATTGCTGGTCATGATGCAATGGATTCAACATCTATTCCACAACCAGCACCTGCACTTGTTGCATCTGTGTCACAGGGTGTTGCAGGTATGCGCATTGGTCGCGTTACAGATCTTCCTGCCGGTGCAGAACCAGAAGTCATTGCGCGACTCACTGAAGCGTTTGCAGCACTTGAGGCTGCCGGTGCCACCATCGTCGACATCACGTTGCCAAGTTTGTCGTACGCGCTCACGGCGTATTACCTCATTGCCCCAGCAGAGGCCAGTAGTAACTTGGCTCGCTACGACGGCGTGCGGTACGGACTACGTGTCAACGCTGTTGATACCAATTCAATGTATGGCGCTACTCGTGCTGCCGGTTTTGGTGACGAGGTAAAGCGACGCATCATGCTTGGCACGTATGCATTGTCTGCCGGTTATTACGATGCGTATTACGGCAAGGCTCTGAAAGTGCGTCGTCTGATTGCAGAAGATTTTGAACGTGCGTATGCACAAGTAGATGTAATTCTCACGCCCACTTCTCCCGTAGTTGCGTTTCCATTCGGTGACAAAGTTGATGACCCAATGGCTATGTACTTGTGCGACATCTACACAATCCCTACCAACCTTGCCGGGCACCCCGCCATGAGTGTGCCGTTTGGTACTGGTGCACATGGCATGCCAGTTGGAATTCAAGTTCTTGCACCCGCGCTTGGTGAAGCACCAATGTTCCGCGTTGGTGGCGCCCTTGAAAATGCTGCAGGAGGAGTGAAATGACACAAGATCCACTCAGTTCCATCATCGCAACAGACGAGCAAATGCTTGAGGGTGGTTGGGAACTCATCGTTGGCCTTGAAGTCCACGTTGAACTTGCAACTAAAACAAAGTTGTTTAGTGGTTCACCAAACCGTTTCGGCGACGAACCAAATACCAATATCGACCCTGTCACGCTTGGCTTGCCTGGTGCATTACCTGTGCTGAACAAACAAGCAGTCGAACTTGCTATGCGTATTGGCATTGCATTGAATTGCCGTATTCAGCCCTGCATTTTTCACCGTAAGAATTATTTCTATCCAGACATGCCAAAGGCGTACCAAATCAGCCAGTACGACATTCCGTTGAATATCGACGGGTTTCTTGTGTTGCCAAGCGGAACTCGCGTTGGTGTTGAACGTGCTCACCTTGAAGAAGACACCGGTAAGAGCACACATGTTGGTGGCGCCACCGGGCGAATTCACGGAAGTGATTACTCACTGATTGACTTCAACCGCGCTGGTGTGCCTTTAGTTGAAATCGTGTCACGTCCTGACATTCGCACCAGTGAACATGCCAAGGAATATGTCGCTGAATTGCGCGCGATTCTTGAAGTCATTGGCGCATCAGACGCCAAGATGGAAGAGGGCTCAATGCGAGTCGATGCAAACGTGTCAGTGCATAAGCCCGGCACCTTGTTCGGAACTCGCTGTGAAATCAAAAACGTGAACTCCATTCGTGCTCTTGGGCGCGCAATTGATTACGAGGCTCGTCGCCAAATAGATGTTCTTGATTCGGGTGGCACTATTCGCCAAGAAACTCGACACTGGGATGACGCAGAAGGCCGCACACATACATTGCGTGTGAAAGAAGATGCAGACGATTACAGATACTTCCCAGAACCAGACCTCGTGCCACTGGCGCCGTCTGCTGAATGGGTCCAAGCTGTTCGCGACAATTTGCCGATGCTTCCCGCCGCACGTCGCACTGCATTGTCTGCGCTAACTGGGTATGACACTCAGTCAGAAGCGGTCATTGTTGTTGTTGAACGTGGCCAACATGATTACGTGCAGGCTGTTGTTGATGCCGGTGGTGACGCAGTGCGAGCACTGATTTATGTGCAACAAGGTTTTGCAGATGCTGGTCCAGTTCCTGCTGTGCCTGCTGCTGACCTTGCCACACTCACCGTGCTCGAGCGCGATGCAAAACTGTCTGCAACGCAAGCCAAAACAGTTCTCGCTGAATTGGTGGAACATGGCGGCGGCGACGCTGCAGCAATTGCTGCTGCAAAGGGCTTCGAAGCCATGGATACGTCCGCAGTCGAAGCCATGGTTGATGAGGCCATTGCTGCTGATCCTGGTGCATGGGCCAAGTACATTGCAGGCGATGAAAAAGCATCAGGTGCCATCGTGGGTCGCGTGATGAAAGCCTCACAAGGCAAGGCAGACGGCAAAATCGTCACTGCCATCATGCAGTCTCGTCGCGGCTAAGTATTTACGCAGTCACCACGTAGCGCCACAAGATGGTGTTATCAATCTCGAGATCTGACGTCCAAATAAGTTGCGCATTTGATAACCAAGAGATGTTGTTGTAGCCATCCTTCACGCCCACTTGTTCTTTCGAATAGGTGTTGGCAGTAGGCCACGATGAATCATTGAATGAAGTTTGTGTCCACCCCGATGGTTCTGTAGCAATTCGTGACGTGCAATCGACTTCTGGCTTTGTTGACTTTTCGCACGATGTATTGAGTGGAGCTTGGTGAATTACTAATCCACGCCAAGAACTATTGGTAAGTGCCACAACTTTTCCGGTGGCGTTGTCAGTGAACTGAGCGACGAATCCTCCGTCACCCATTTGTTGGCGGTCTGTTCCGATGTATTCAAGACCTGTGTCATTTTGTTTGAAATCCTTTGTCACCATTGCGATTGTGAAGGGGTACGAAGCAGTGAAGGTGATTCTCTCTGAATTGAATGACTTCTCAGTTGTTATCGAAACAGAATCCTCACCAACTAATTTGCCATTGATATACAAAGAGAACCAGTTATCAGCCCAGACTTCGGCCGTAAACGAAGTCAATTTCGCCGTCATGGAAGTTGTGGATGGTGTCACTGTGTTCGATGAATCGTCGGGCATTACTGCCGCAACACTGGTACTGGTAGATGACTGATCCGTTGCTGAGGTAGGTACAGCAATCGATGTCGATGAACTTGAAGTGCCGGATGAGCACGACATCAGGGCTGTCATTGCGAGAGCAACGGCGGCGTGGCGAAATTTCATCGTGAGTACTTCTCGGTAGTTACGGCACCTGTAGGTGAAGTGAAGGTAAACGCCACTGCTGTATCACTCACTGTGTATTCCACAAGGCCAGTCTTGCCGGCCTGCGAATATTCAAGAGCGTATTGACCAGTCTTAGGAGAAGAGAAGTTTGTAATTGATGCACCTTGTAATGGGGTTCCTGCAGGGCGAAGCGGTTTTGTCGATGGTTGTGGGTCAACTTGGTCACCGACTACGCCACGAATAACGCCTCGCATGCCTCCGTTGATATACGGATATGTCGTGGTGCCGTGATAGTGGTACACGCCATCTGTTCCAACATGGCCGTTGTATTCGTCGAGTTTCTTCATTGTTGAACCGTCTGGTTCTGTAGATCCGTATATTGCGAAACCATCAAGGGCATATGCAATTGGTTTCGCACTTCCGACAATGGTGGCTAAGTGCAAGGGAGCAACGTGATAGTGGTAATCATCAGCACGTCCACAGTGGCCGCCCCATTTATCGAGTTCTCCAACAAGGAAGGCGTCTTCGCCTCTATTGTTTAAGGCGTTAAAAATAGGGACACCGTTTACCGCAAGCGCAATCGCGCCGCGAAACAAGGACGTTTTTGCAGAGACTGGGTTATCTGCCAAAGCTGGCTTTTTTGGTAATTGCCAGGCATTGCTTCCCTTGTATGTCATTGCAAGTGGAACTTGTTGTTGCCAACTTGTGATGCCCACCATCATGTTGTGGGCGGGCAGCCCGTTGCTTTCAACTTGCCAGTAGTCGCCGCTAGCAAACACTTTGACAGTGCTTGCAAATTCATCGAATCCGGGCAACGTGTTTAGTGCTGCAATAGTTGAAGTAGTCGTTGCTTGTTCAGCTTGGGATGTTGTAGTCGCTGCAATTGTGCTTGTGACATCAGCAGCAGTTGTTGAACTAGCAGCAAGCTCAGTTGATGTCGAAGAAATTGCACTTTTAGACGGTGCGCATGCAGCTAACAAGATGCCACCTAGTCCGAGACCGCCAAGCCGCAAAGCGCTACGTCGATCAAGAACATGTTCATGTTCATGTTCGTGATGGTGTGGATGTTCGTGAGGGTGTTCGTGAAATTGCATTATGACCTGTCGTATGTAACGTCGAGAGAGGAACTTGCCAATGTGGTGTTGCTGATCGCTGCAAGGAGCACATCGCGTGACACTTTGGTTCCGGCGGTGAAACTTGGTGTTGCAGACAGTGCATACGCCGTGTAGGTGTACGTCTTTAGGCCTGGCCCTTTAGAACATGGTGGCGCATATGCAAGTTGATTGTTCACACTATTCGTACCAACTGTTCCTGGTGCTGGCCCACCTGCAGCAACCTTTGTTGTTGTTGAAGGAATGTTGTAAACCACCCAATACCAATGAGTATCGCCCGGGCCCGGGATGTGATGCATGGCAATTGCGTAACCCACAGTTCCTGTCGGGCCGCGAGTCCATGACAATGATGGGCTTTGTGATTGTCCGTCACATGTGAATGCAACTGGCATTGCACCCCCCGCGACCATGTCGGGGCTACTAAGGGTGAACGATGTTTTCGCCACAGAACCGGCAGTAGTGGTGACAGCAACAATTGTGGTGGGTGTCGTGCTGGCAATTGATGTGGTGGATTCCATAGCTACAGCAGTGGAACCTGGGGTAACTGAAGTGGTCACCGCAGAATCATTGCTCGTCTGTGCGGAACACCCAGCCGTTACAAGAACCATCCAAGTCAAAGAAGTGATAATTCGTCGTGTCATAAAGATGAGAATACGGTCCTTCCACTGCAAGGGCACGGTTTTTTGGTTAAGAAGAAGTGAAGAATGTCTGGGCGTCCACTGACGGAAGGCGCAATATTGGGGCGTATTCTTCGCCCATGGACTTTGCTATACCCGACGACATTCAAGACACTCTCGACGCACTTGATGCGTTCATTGAAAAAGAAATCAAACCGTTGCAAGCGCAAGATGACAATGAGCGATTTTTTGATCATCGACGTGAGTGGGCACGAACAGATTTCGAAAATGACGGCGTTCCCCGCGCTGATTGGGAAGCGTTGTTGCGTGAAATGCGCAGGCGCGCTGATGCTGCTGGGTGGTTACGGCTTGCGTTGCCCGTTGAATTTGGTGGGCAAGGTGCCAGCAATATCAAGATGGCAATTATTCGCGAACATTTCGCTGCAAAAGGACTAGGCCTTCACAACGACCTGCAAAATGAGTCAAGCATCGTGGGCAACTTTCCCACAGTGTTGATGATGCGTGATTTCGGAACTGAAGAGCAAAAGAAAGAATGGATGCCTGGCTTCTTAGACGGCACGAGGCGGCTTGCATTTGGCCTCACCGAACCAAACCATGGCAGTGATGCTACGTACATGGAGACAACGGCATATCGCGATGGCGATGAATGGGTCATCAACGGAATGAAACGTTGGAACAGTGGTCTTCACCATGCAACGCACGACATCATTTTTGCTCGTACCAGTGGAAAGCATGGAGAACCAAAGGGAATAAGCGCTTTCTTGGTTCCGACCGATGCCCCAGGATTCAAAGTGGAATTTTTCTGGTGGACATTCAACATGCCAACAGATCACGCCGAAGTCAGCATGGCCGATGTTCGCGTCGGTCCAGAAGCATTGTTTGGTCCACCTGAAATGGGTCTTGAACTCGCACAACACTTCGTTCATGAAAACAGAATTCGCCAAGCTGCATCATCGTTAGGTGCTGCGCAATATTGCATCAATGAAGCAGTGCGATATTCAAACGAGCGCATCACGTGGGGAAAGAAACTCAGTGTGAATCAAGGCATTCAATTTCCACTTGTTGAATTACACACCGAAGCTGCCATGTTGCGTCAACTCATCCGGTACACCGCCACCATGCTCGATCAAAAACATCACATGGAAGTCACGCACCTCGTCGCCATGTGTAACTATCGCGCTAACCGTTTGGCCTGCGATGCTGCTGACCGAGCCATGCAAACCTGCGGGGGAGTCGGCTACAGCCGCCATATGCCGTTCGAGCACATCTACCGCCACCATCGTCGATACCGCATCACAGAAGGGTCGGAAGAGATCCAGATGCGCAAAGTGGCTAGCAACCTCTTTGGATTCACGTCTTCACAAGAGCGTAAGTAGGCTGAAAAGAAATCCTTACACGGGCGTGTTTTTCGTGATAGGTACCCCTAACATTAGGTGTACCTAACTACTTAGGAGTTTTTATGGGCGCAAGCTTTCTCATCACACTGCGAGAAGGCCTCGAGGTCTCGCTGGTGCTCGCCATCTTGGTGTCGTATCTCGTTAAGAGTGGACGCTCATCAGATGTAGGCGCCGTCTGGCGGGGCAGCGCAGCTGCTGCTGTGGTGTGTCTGTTGTCTGGAATTGCATTCAACATTTTTGTTGGCGAATTTACTGGCAAGTCGGAACAGTTCATTGAAGGAACAATTGCAATTGTTGCCGCATCAGTTCTGACATGGATGATTTTTTGGATGGGACGCAATGCGCGCAACTTAGGTGCTGAATTGCGCGGTCAGGTAGATGCTGCGACAACAACTCGAGCACTAATGATTATTGCGTTTGTTGCTGTATTGCGCGAAGGCTTCGAAACCGTTTTGTTCTTGTTGTCAGCTGAAACCTCATCAACTAGTGGAGCCAGCGTGGTGATTGGCGGCCTCGTCGGTTTGGTCATCGCAGCATTTTTGGGACGCCTTGTTTATTTGGGTGGCAACAAATTGAATCTTGGTCTTTTCTTTCGGGTTACCGGTTTATTACTGCTCCTATTCGCTGCCGGCCTCATTGGCAAGTTCTTCCATGAGTACCGTGAATTACTCGGCTTTGAAGATGGCTGGCTGGTCTCACCTGCGTGGGACATCACGTCAGGAATCTGGGCCGAGGGCACTTTCTATGACTTCATGAAGGGTTTCTTTGGTTGGCATAATGCAGCAGAGAACATTCGAGTCATTGCGTATTTCGCATATTTGTTGCCAGTTGGTTGGCTCTTCCTACGGACTTCAAAGAAGTAGTAGTCCAGCCATTACGGTTGAGTCATGTCATTGAACTCAGACGGAACCCCGATCGATATCAAACCTCGCAGCCGCGACGTCACTGACGGTATTCAAAAAGCTGCAGCGCGTGCCATGTTGCGCGCCGTTGGACTGGGTGATGAGGACTGGGTAAAGCCCCAAATCGGAATCGCATCTGCATGGAATGAAATCACACCGTGCAATATGTCGTTGCGTCGTCTCAGTGATCATGCAAAAGCCGGAGTACGTGCTGCAGGTGGCGTGCCAATGGAGTTCGGCACCATCACTGTGTCTGACGGAATCAGCATGGGTCATGAAGGAATGCGCGCATCACTTGTATCGCGTGAAGTCATTACAGACAGTGTCGAAACAGTGGTTCACGGAGAACGCTTCGACGGTTTTGTCGGCCTTGCCGGTTGCGACAAGAGCATTCCTGCAATGCTCATGGCGGCAGCTCGCTTAAACCTTGCCAGCGTGTTTGTCTACAACGGATCAACAATGCCAGGTGTCTACAAAGGCAACAACATTGACATCACCACAGTGTTTGAAGCAGTGGGTGCATGTGCTGCTGGCACCATTACTGAAGACGAACTGACAGACATTGAAAAAGCTGCGTGCCCTGGTGAAGGTGCATGTGGCGGAATGTTCACTGCGAACACCATGTCATCTATTGCTGAAGCAATGGGTATGAGTCTTCCCGGAAGTGCATCAGCACCTGCAATTGACGCCAGTCGCGAAGTTGATGCTCGTCGCGCAGGTGAAGCAGTGGTCAATATGTTGCGCCTCGGCATTCGTCCTCGTGACATCATGACGAAGAAAGCTTTTGAAAACGCCATTGCTGTTACAAATGCATTCGGCGGAAGCACCAATGCCGTATTGCATCTTCTTGCGATTGCTAACGAAGCTGGGGTCGCTCTTAACCTTGACGATTTCAACAGAATCGCAGACAAAGTTCCACACATTGCAGATACAAAGCCAGGTGGCAAGTACCACATGTCAGACATTCACCGCATTGGCGGCGTGCCTGTTCTCATGAAGCATCTTCTTGATGCAGGTTTGTTGCACGGCGATGTCATGACATGCACCGGAAAGACCATGGCTGAGAACTTGGCAGAGATCAATCCGCCAGCACCAGACGGTGATGTCATTCACCCGCTGAGCAACCCAATTCATACTGAAGGTGGCATCAACATTCTTACTGGCTCACTTGCGCCTAAGGGTTCAGTTGTCAAAGTTGCAGGACTCAGCAAAGAGCAAATGCAATTCGAAGGCCCTGCACGCGTATTCGACGGCGAAGACGGTGCAATGAACGCAATCATGACCGGCACTATTAATCATGGCGATGTCATAGTTATTCGCTACGAAGGCCCGAAGGGCGGGCCAGGTATGCGTGAGATGCTCGCAATTACAGGTGCACTCAAAGGTGCAGGTCTTGGTTCAACAGTGGCGCTCATTACCGATGGTCGTTTTTCTGGCGGCACATGGGGATTCTGCATCGGACATGTTGCGCCTGAAGCAACTGATGGCGGACCGATTGCATTCGTGCGTGAAGGTGACCTGATTCGGGTTGATGTACCGACAAAATCTCTTGACCTTTTGGTCAGTGAAAAAGAGCTCAAAAAGCGACGCAAGGGCTGGGTGCCAAACCCACCTCGTTACACAACTGGTGTACTGGCAAAGTTCGCAAAGCTCGTGCAGGGTGCCGAAACCGGCGCCATCACCAACCCCACGATGTAGCTCTTCGGGAGGGGACCCCCTCCCCCTGTACGACACACCCGTATGGCATAGTGAACCCCTGAGACTCAGCGTCTCAGACACTTTTCGATGGGAGACCGAATGTTCCGAACACGGCACAAGATAGGTCAGATCTAACCCTCAGCAGGTACCCACCTGCCAGAGCTTTAGATCTTGATCTTTTTTAATTCATACAGCCGTTCACTAAGGAGCATCCGCATGTCATCACCCACCAACGACCCTTTCGAGGGTTTCGATCCGAATGAATTTGACACGTCATTCGCAGCTATCGAAAAAGCAATCACATCAAGCGAACCCATTGTTCGCGATTTCAACCGTCACTTCACTGATCTGCTTGGCGCGTGTCCAACAACAGACGATGGTAAGTGGCTCACATTGAACAATGACGGTGAAGTTGCATTTCACCTCACACTTGCTGATGCGTTTCGCCTCACATCAGCAATGCAGGAAATTGAGCGCCTCATTGATACTGCAGACGTGCGTACAAAAGTTCCGTCGTACAAGAAAGCCTTGGGATACGTTCCAACATTGTTCACGCAATTGCAGATGAAATCATCTCCTCATTTGGTTCGCCGCCGCGCACGGAAGGGACAGTAAATGAATTTGCAAGCACTTTTTAATGAAGGACTTGAGAATTGGTCGATGAGTATTTCTCCTCGCCAACTTGAGCGCGTCATGTCCATGAAGGCACCTATTAGCGCAACCACTAATAATTCAGTGGTGGTGTGGGTTCAATCAATTGGGCCTGCCACACGCCGTTGGTTTACCAAGGGCTACCTCATCCACGCATGGGTCGATGCAACAGGCGACGAAACAGATCCGAAAGATCCGGTGGCAATTCCAGAAATTTTTCTGGATACTCTGTACAATCTTGCGTCTTCATACGGACAAGTTGTAGTCACATTTCATGAAGAAGAAAATGTCTTTGTTGCCCGTGCCGGTGATGAATATGCCTGCGTTGATCAAATTGATGGTCTTGAGACCGATTTGCACATTGTCGGAATGTTGGAAGCCGAGCCAGAGAACAAGGGAACATGTACTGCAACAATGCCAGCAGACATGTTTCACCGTGTCGCTGAGTCATATATCAATTCACTCAATGCGCTTCCCTCGGATAACACGATGTTGCCAGCGTTCACCACTTTTGAAATGGGCGACGGTTGGGTGCATCACACATCAGATTGGTCGCGGTGGAATCAGTCACCTTCGTCCGGTGCAATGCGCGCTGAGACAGTTGGGTCAGCCACTGTCACTGTGTACGGAGTCTTCCTGTGGGGGTCAATGAACGGAACTCCTGAAAGCGGAGACATTTCAGTGCACATTGTCGGAGCAAATCCGGAAGCTTTGTATGTCACTGGTGACGACTGGGGTATTGGTATTCCAGCTTGTTACGAACCAATGGTGCGTTGGAGGTCATTCATCTCGTTCAATTTTGCTGAAGCTGGGTATTTACCCCTGGAACAACATGTGCCATTAACTCAAGAATCAGAGTCATATGTTTCTGGGACAACGGTTATCACTGCGCAACTCTTTGAAATGCTGAATGATGGTCCTGAAATCGTACGTTTCTCGTCACCTGTCGCTCGCACTACATCTTTGGCGGAACCGACGATGAACGAATTGTTGCAACTTAATGCGGAGCTTGCAAACGCAAAACTTGTCACAAAGGACGGAAGTGTCTATGTGGTTGTTGATTCAGTAATTCTCGGACAAAAGGGAACATTCGCACGTGACGTTGCATTTGTCGAGCAAGCTATCAAGCGCTGCGAAGGCCTCGATAGTTATCTCGGACTGTTTGCAACAACTATGTAGTTGTACCGCGTGCCACAAATGCACGCCAGCCGAACATGGTGATACCTAAGAAGACTGTGGCAACAATGACGAAGGCAACCGCTGTACCGCGATTAAAGACCATGTTGCGCAACAACATGCCCATCGCTACTGTGTATCCCCACACCACAAACGTATTCGTGTCTTTTCTGTTCTTGCGTTGTAACAGCGGCGCGAGATGAGCAAGTGACAGCGCAATCCAGAACGGTGCAGCAACAAACAAAATGCCAGTTATGCCTGTATCTGTTTCGTGATTACGGGTACCAATGACAACCATCAGTAAAACGCATAACGCATCGAAAACAAATGCCCGAAGGGCAGTACGACTCATGATTGATTAATCAACGTCGTCGTAATACTCGCGACCAAGGTGCGTAATTTGGTCTTCGTTCATGATCCAGCGCAGCGTGTTGTGCAGTTTTTCAAGCTGTACAAACAAGTCATGCTCGGCATGAAGGCCAGGTGCAACCTGTGGGCTCTTGTAATAGAACGACAACCATTCCTGGATACCGCCAAGACCTGCACGCTGCGCGAGGTCTGAGAATAAGATGAGGTCAAGCGCAAGGGGAGCCGCAAGGATCGAGTCACGGCACAAGAAGTCAACCTTGATCTGCATGGGGTAACCCATCCATCCGAAGATGTCGATGTTGTCCCAGCCCTCTTTGTTGTCACCACGAGGTGGGTAGTAGTTGATGCTGACTTTGTGGAACACATTGCCATAGAGCTCTGGGTTGTTGGCTGGGTCAAGAATGTCTTCTAAAACGCCAAGTTTTGATTCTTCTTTTGTCTTGAAGTTTTCGGGAGCATCAAGAACTTCACCGTCACGGTTACCAAGAATGTTTGTGCTGTACCAACCGGCAAGACCAAGTTGACGAGCCTTCAACATGGGAGCCAACACTGTTTTCATTAGTGTCTGGCCTGTCTTGAAGTCTTTTCCAGAAATTGCAACGTTTGTTTCTGTTGCAAGTTGGCGAAGGAATGGCATGTCAACAGCGAGGTTTGGCGAACCGTTAGCAAACGGAACTTTTTCAAGAATTGCGGCGTATGCATACAGCATCGACGGTGCAATCATTTCGTCATTGGCATCAATTGCCTTCTCAAATGCTTCCACTGTTGCGTGCTGTGGTCCTGGCTCGATGTATATCTCTGTACTTGCGCACCAAATCATGACCAAACGATCAATCTTCTTTTCGTCGCGGAAACGGTTGATGTCGGCGCGAATGGTATTGAGCATCTCACGACGGCTCGGTGTTTCCATGATGTGTTCACCATCGAGGTTGCGAGCATATTTGCGAATGAACGCTGCCTTCATGGGGCGAATGTCGCGCAAGACATCAGAAATTGCTTCAATGTGTTTGCCCTGTTCAAGAACGCCAGCACGTGATGCAGCAACATATGCGTCGTCGGGGAACACGTCCCACGCGCCCCACACGATGTCTTCAAGCTTTGCGAGCGGAACAAAGTCCTTCACGATTGGGTTGCGCTTTTCGGTGCGCTTGCCGAGGCGGATGGTGCCCATTTGGGTCATTGACCCGATGGGTGATCCTTGGCCGCGCTTTGTGAGCTCGACGCCGGCAATGAGAGTGGAAGCCACTGCGCCGAGGCCAACGGTGAGAACACCTAGCCTTCCTTCAGCGGGGGCAATGGTGCGGGGTTCAGACATGGTGTTCAGGCTAGGCGACCTGAGCCACCGCACCTCGGTTACGGGGTCTAAATTGTTGCTATATATGGAAAGAGTGCTGTCATGTGGGGTTGGCGGCGATGAATGCGTTCACAATGGCTGCGAACTCTTCACCTTTGTCTTCCTGAAGGAAGTGGCCGCCACCAATGATGGTGGTGTGCGCTTGGCCAGCCGCTCCGGGAACCTCACGTTGAAAGTAGTTATCGCTGCCATTAGTGATGGGGTCGCTATCGCTGAACGCAGTGAGGAATGGTTTTTTCCACGCCCGCAAAACATCCCACGCAATCTTGTTTGCAATATTCGATGGGTGATCTTCGCCGTCGGGGTAGAGCGACGGGAAAATTCGTGCAGCAGCTTTGTATGAATCATCGGGGAATGGTGCGTCGTAGGCAGCAATCACTTCCGGAGACAACTTTGTCAGTGAACCGTTTCTGACCATTTTGCCCACTTCAAACACGGGAACTTCTTTTGAAAACTTTTGCCAATCACGAAATGCTGCAGTTGGTTCGCGACCGTATGTGGGCAATCCGGTATTCGCTATGCAGATTCGATCAAATCGGTCGACGTTTGCCGTGACGACACGCAAACCGACAAGTCCGCCCCAGTCTTGGCCAATAAATGTCATTCCACGGAAATCGTTTTTGTTCAGCCATTCGTTCATCCACGCAACATGACGTTCATATGTGTAATCGCCTGTATTTAATGGCTTGTCACTGCGACCAAAACCAATGAGGTCTGGCGCAATAACGCGATGCCCTGCAGCAATATGCGACGACATCATCTTTCGATACAAAAAAGACCAACTCGGCTCACCATGCATTAACAACACTGTTGTTTTTGCGTCTTTTGGTCCACCGTCATAATGCGCAACACGCAATGTGTCTGTTGTTCCATCACCTGCAGATACGTCTGTGTACACGGGTGCGTATGGCCAATCAGGAAGATTGGTAAACCGATCGTCGGGGGTGCGTGCGAATTTCATGGGGGTTCCTACCTTGTTCGGTTCAGACGCTATGCGGTGATGAGCTACTATCTGTTTAATACGCTCCATTCTTTGGGGTACGAACAAGGAGACATCAATGTCTGATCCATTTTCCTCGCCACCACCTCCACCGCCATCAAATAATTTCGGTTCGTTTAGTGCAGGTGTAGTGCCGTGCGGCAACGGCGTTCGGTTTGGAGCTTTATTGCTTGACGCATTGCTGTTTGTCGTGACGTGTGGAATTGGTTGGTTTATTTGGAACATCGTGTTGTGGCAACAGTCCACATCGCCAGCAAAGAAAATGCTGAATCTCAAGATTGTTGATATCAACACCGGAGCTCCAGCGTCAATGGTGCAGATGCTGTTGCGCGAAGGATTGGGAAAAATCGTGCTGAGTGCCATCACGGGCATCGTGGGGATTGTCAGTGCAATTCTGATTCTGGTGGTGCCAAGTCGACAGGGCGTATGGGACTTCATCGCAAAGACAACGGTGGTTCGTGAGGCCTAAGACCGCGCTTCTGTCGTGCGCAGGTGTGGTGCTCGCCAGCCCTGCCACGCGCTGGGTTGCTGATCAGCTGAACCATCAGTCGAGCTTATGTCCGTTGTTTCGGGTCACGGGGGTTGCGTGCCCTAGCTGTGGCGGAACCCGGGCGGGCTTGTTTCTGCTCTCGGGCGACCCGTTGGCGGCAGTCAAGACCAATGCCGGAGTCACCGTGTTCCTTCTGGTCATTGCGGTGCTGACAGCGGGTGGCCTGATTCGGCCGGCTCAACTATTAGGGGTTGCCAAGTCCTATGACTAGTGGCAGACTGAACCCAATGACAACCGAGATTTATACCTCAGCACTCGTCGTAGTAGTTCTGTAGCGCGTCGGCAAATTGCCGAACGCGCTAAAAACCACCCATTCGGGTGGTTTTTTCATTTCTCAGCACAAGTTCATAACAATCGATTACAACTAGGAGACACACGATGTCGAATAAAGAGACACTCACAGGAGCCGAAGCACTCATTCGTTCTCTCGAGATGGAGAACGTGGAGATCATGTTTGGTCTGCCGGGCGGATGCATTCTGCCTGCGTACGACCCGTTGCTGAAGTCCAGCATCAGGCACATCCTTGTTCGTCATGAACAAGGTGCGGGCCACATGGCGCAGGGGTATGCCCATGTCACTGGTCGTCCCGGCGTTGCAATGGTGACAAGTGGTCCAGCCGCTACGAACATGGTGACCCCGTTGTGCGATGCGTTTATGGATTCGATTCCGATGATCTGCATCACTGGTCAAGTGCCGACAACTGCAATTGGTACGGATGCATTCCAAGAATGTGACACCGTTGGTATCACTCGCAGCGTTACGAAGCACAATGAACTCATCATGCATCCTGATGACATTCCGATGGTAGTTCGTCAAGCATTCCATATTGCAACGACAGGCCGTCCTGGTCCTGTTTTGATCGACGTTCCAAAAGATGTTTTGCAAAACACCATGACATGGACGTGGCCAACTGATGAGGAAGTGATTGCCTCATTGCCTGGATACAGGCCCACAACGAAGGGTCATCCAAAGATGATCAAGGAAGCAGCAAAGTTGATTCTTGCTTCGGAAAAGCCACTTTTGTACATCGGCGGTGGAGTTCTTAAAGCTCGTGCAGCAGATGTTGTTCGTGAACTTGCAGAACTGTTGCAAATTCCGGTTGTCACAACACTGATGGCACGTGGAGCGTTCCCTGATAGTCATCCGTTGTGTCTTGGTATGCCAGGTATGCACGGAAATGCAACAGCTATTACTGCAATGCAAAAGAGCGATTTGCTCATCAACTTTGGTGCACGTTTCGATGACCGCGTTACTGGAAAAGTTTCTACGTTTGCGCCAGATGCAAAAGTCATTCACGTTGACATTGACCCAGCAGAACAGGGCAAAGTGCGTAAGCCAGACGTTCCTATCGTTGGAGACTGCCGCATTGTTGTGGAAGAGATCTTGAAGTCTGTTCAAGAACTTCTTGCAGAAGGTTCAACGCAAGTCAACATTGATCCGTGGCGCAGCAAAGTCAGTGGCTGGCGTGAAAAGTTCCCTGTTGCATATGACCAGTCAGAGCCAGGTGGACGTTTGAAGCCACAGTTCTGCTTGGAAAAACTGCGTGATGCAGCACCAGAAGGCACAATCGTTGTCAGCGGTGTTGGACAGCATCAAATGTGGACAAGCTTGTTCTGGAAATTCAATGAGCCATACACCTGG
>JAPKZY010000108.1 GCA_026393535.1 Actinomycetota bacterium
CGCCACACACAAGCCCTGATATCCGCAACAAATTAACTGTCTGATACAGAAGGCGATTTGTTTGGTGCTGTGTCAGTTGTGGAAGAAAGAAGAGAATGCTGTGTTCAAGGTTTAGAGATCCAATAGTTACTGCGACCAAATACACAGATAATCCGAGGGCAATCACATTCCATGCAGATGGTGCCAAAAACCGGACCAACAATATGGCGCTCACAACTTGTCCAGTTCGTGCAACTCCTTCTCCGAGAGTCAACCAACCAATGCGTCGCCATAATGGCACTGCATTTTCGGTCTGTACAACTGCAACGCTCATAGTGAGACCAATTCACTACCGCGATCAAAGCTGTAAGTCATTTGTTGAAGCGAATCCTTCTCACGGCTGCTCAATTTGAATGCTCGATGCTGAGTGACGTCACTCACGATCCAGCGTGACCACACCCACGAAGGCCAGTCAACTGCTCTGCGGTGAAGCCGCGCAAGGAAATGATCTTTCTCCCATGTATTTGAACCATGAAACACTCTGATGAAAAGATGTGAATGATTCTCATCAAGCACCACAAGACCGTGATTGTCCTTCACGTCTCTGAGGAATATTCCGTCTTCATTGCGAGCTAGATGTGGATACCGCTCATCACCCTTACGAAACATCAGAGTTCCAGGTGTTGCAATTCCACTGTCTCCCCGAAATGTCAAAGACTGGTCGGAATCATCCTTCACATGCATCAATGTCCACTTCAATGCTGAAGCACCAACATCAGCCTGTACGGCAGCATTGAGTTGAACTGCAAGTCGCTCAGGGTGATACCACTCGTCATCATCCCACTGCACACACCATTCACCGCGAGCTTCTTCTATTGAGATGTTGCGCAATTCCCCTAACGAAAGCCTTGGTGACTCGGGCTGTAATTTGATGTACCGCACTAGATCAGAACAATCGAAGGATGCAATCAGGTCGCTGTAATCCTCTTCGCCGTCATCAATGATGACTAATTCCTTATTGGACCATGTCTGCTCACTGAAGCATTCAATAGCCACGCGCGCGATGTCTGCCCGATTCGCTGTCACCATGAGACAACTCACGAGCGACTGATTGCCATGTGTTGTTGAGGCCTCACCAAGCTGACTCTTGTCGTACTGGCTCTCAACATGTGCAACCAATTCAGCCATTACGGTGTGTGTGCTACGTGTCCATAAACATGTTGCATCAATAGTTGGAATCAATTTTTTATGATTCGAGGCCGCATAGTGAATGAGATACGCCTCAGAAGGCAGCGTCAATGTCCTGTCCGCAAAAAACCGAAAACTTTCCCCGGGTGCTACTGAATAGAAGTAATTAACGGGAAGAACTGAGACTAAGTGCGGAAAGTGTGCCGCAACCTGCGATACAAGAGTTGGCCCTGTTGCATATCTAACAGTGAAATCTGTACCAAGGCATGCAAGCAGAAGTTCTCGAATAAATGGCGAAGTTGCAACAGCACCCATCACGGCATTGTTTGGCTGCTTTTTCGACCACACAGCATCAGCTTTTTTAAGAGTGTGCGCTATTTGCAACTTGCCACTGAACCACGCACTATCGGCACGGCGAAGCAGCCAGCTTGTCAACCAAAAGAGATTCCTCGGGTATACACACACCCACCACTTGCCGGCTACACGGTCTTCATCGCCAACCCATACGTTCTCTTCACCAATAAAACATTGATGAACAGCAAGGTCAGATAATGACCGTGTCACCACAGTGTCAAAATCCAGATACACCCCGCCGTTCAGATACAGAAGTGCATACCGCAAAATGTTGCTTCGTGCTGAAGCAGATGACTCTGGAATCTTGTGAAAAATTGCTCCGACGCCTTTTAAGTCAGATGGCAGCTGGGAAAAAATGTCCTCAGGCTCAATGGCCACGATGCTGACCCGCTCTAGGCCGCGAAGGTTCTCGAAGATCTCGTTTTGGGGCTCTGGCCCGACTATGTAGACCACTGCGGTGGCACTGTTGTCGGCAAGTAGGAGGCTCTTAACTGCCAGAAGATTGAGGAACGGAAAGGAACTGCCTGACCAGATGTAGAAATACTGGTTTGGTATCAATACATCCACTCAATAATCATCTATTACCGAGTTGTACAGACGGCTTACTTTACATGAACGCAGTTTTACAATTCAGGGTGACTATTTGGTGCCAAGGGCACGCAAAAAGTCTGGCGGGATCACGATGTCATCGCGAGTCAGTTCTGAGATGTTTGCTATTCCAAGTCCCAACATTGCAGAGTCAATGCCGCCACGCAATACATCGAGAACGTTCTCTACTCCGGCCTGACCATTAGCTGCCAAGCCCCACAAGTAGGCACGGCCAATCATGACTGCACGAGCACCAAGGGCAACTGCCTTCACCACATCGCTACCGCGACGTACTCCGCCATCGAGAACGATTTCGATCTGACTGCCAACTGCATCAGCAATTGCTGGCAATGCACGAATTGGTGCCGGAGTACCGTCCAAGTTGTTTCCACCATGGTTCGAAACAGACAACGTTGTTGCGCCAAGGTCAACGACGCGCTTTGCGTCATCAACGCGACTGATGCCCTTCACCATGAACGGACCGCCCCATTGGGTACGAAGCCATGCAATGTCTTCCCATGTAGGAAGCGGTGTCTGCATCCATTCGTAATACGCACCAAAGAATGTGGGTGCCTTTTCGCCAGGCTTAGCCATGTTCGGCGCGCTGAGATCTGGAATGCGACCTGTCTTTGCAAACGCCCACAACCATGCTGGTTTTTGAAGAACTTCTGGAGCCAACTTGATGATTGCTTTCAGATCAATCTTTTCTGGAATCCATGGACTACCCCAGTCGCGTCCGTTGCTGAATGACCAATCAAGAGTAACGATGAGGCCTTTTGCACCAGCGGCACGAGCACGTTCCATGCGTTGCTCCAATGTGTCGCGATCGCCACACCAATACATCTGGAACAGGACTGAATCATTCACTGCTGCAACTTCTTCAACCGACTTGCTGGCAAACGAACTAAGACCCATCGGAATTCCGCGGTTAGCTGCTGCTCGCGCAATTGCTACTTCACCTTGTGGGTGCACGGCCTGCACGCCAGTAGGAGAAATGATGACCGGCATTGACAATGATTGACCCATCACAGTGGTGCTCATGTCGCGCGAATTCGAGTTACCCGCGATGTGCGGGGCAAAGCCAAGTTGATCGAATGATGTCAAGTTGTCTGAGGAGGAAAGTCCCTTTTCAGAACCTGCGATGAGAGCACCGTACACAGACTTCGGCAAGCGTGCCTTTGCGCGACGTTGTGCTTCTGCAACTGTTTCAAACCAGTCATTCGCCATTGGGGGTTCCTCTCGTGGACGACCCTAAAAGGTTACAAGCGGGGCTCCCGCAATGGCGAAGTACTTGGGATATCTAGGCCAGGTCGAACCTGTCTGCATTCATTACTTTGGCCCATGCGGCAACAAAGTCGGCAACAAACTTTTCCTTTGAGTCGTCTTGTGCATAGACCTCTGCATACGAACGCAAGACCGAGTTTGAGCCAAAGACCAAATCAACACGGGTAGCTGTGTAGGCAACTTCGTTGGTGGCGCGATTACGAATGTTGTACAGGTTCTCACCTGCTGGATCCCACGAAAACGACATGTCAGTGAGAACCGAGAAGAAGTCGTTCGTGAGAGCGCCCTTCGACTGAGTAAATACACCATAATTTGTGTCGCCGTAGTTGGTTCCAAGCACACGCATTCCGCCGATAAGCACTGTCATCTCACTGGCCGTAAGGCCCAAGAGTTGCGCCCTGTCGAGCAAGAGCTCTTCTGGATTCGAAGCGTTGCTTGTTTGCAACCAGTTGCGAAATCCATCACTTGTTGGCTCTAGTGGCGCAAAAGAATTGACATCTGTTTGTTCAACTGTCGCATCACCACGCCCTGGAGAGAACGGCACAACAACGGCGTGGCCACCAGCTGTAGCTGCCATCTCTATTCCCACATTTCCAGCCAACACAATGACATCAGCAATTGACGCACCTGCTTTGGTTGCAATAGGGCCGAGAACACTGAGTACTCGTTCAAGTCGCTTGGGCTCGTTTCCGATCCAATTCTTCTGAGGGGCTAAGCGAATGCGAGCACCGTTTGCTCCGCCTCTCAAATCAGAAGAGCGAAATGTACGCGCGCTATCCCATGCAGTGTTGATCATGTCTGCAGGTGACAACCCTGATTGACGAATCTGAGACTTCACGTCGTCGACAGAGTATGCAGCAGGACCTGCGGTAATTGGATCTTGCCAAATCAAATCCTCTGACGGTACGTCTGGTCCGAAGTAACGAACCTTTGGTCCCATATCTCTGTGAGTTAACTTGAACCACGCCCGAGCAAATGTGTCTTCGAAGTATGCGGGCTCATTGCGGAACCGTTCTGAAATCTTGCGATATTCAGGATCCATAATCATTGCCATGTCAGCATCGGTCATAATTGGGTTGTGGCGAACTCCAGCGTCTTCTACGTCAACAGGTTTGTCTTCTTCAGCAATGTTGATTGGTTCCCATTGGTTCGCACCTGCGGGCGATTTCTTTAATTCCCACTCATATTTAAAGAGCAAGTCGAAATAGCCCTGATCCCATTTTGTGGGGTTTGTTGTCCACGCGCCTTCTATTCCGCTGGTCACCGTTCCCGCGCCATTACTGCGCGGTCCGCTATTGATCCAGCCAAATCCTTGTTCCACTACATCTTCACCTTCAGGAGCTGGCCCCACCAATGATGCATCACCATTTCCATGAGCTTTTCCAACAGTGTGTCCACCAGCAGTCAGAGCAACTGTTTCTTCGTCATTCATTGCCATGCGAGCAAACGTCTCGCGCACGTGTTGTGCGGTCAACAGCGGGTTCGGGATGCCGTTTATGCCTTCGGGATTGACATAAATCAAACCCATGGTTACTGCAGCGAGTGGATATTCCAACGAAGAGGCATCGTTCACATCTGCATATCGAGTATCACTTGGGCCGACAAATTCTGTTTCGCTGCCCCAATCGATTTCTTTTTCTGGATTCCAAATATCTTCACGTCCAAATGCGAAACCAAATGTTGTGAATCCCATCGACTCATAGGCAATATTGCCCGCCAATATAAAAAGGTCCGCCCAACTGACCGATTTTCCGTACTTCTTTTTAATTGGCCACAACAACCGGCGAGCTTTATCGAGGTTTCCGTTGTCTGGCCACGAGTTCAACGGAGCAAATCTTTGGTTTCCAGTGCCTGCGCCGCCTCGTCCGTCAGAAATGCGATACGTGCCAGCTGCATGCCACGCCATACGAATCATGAGGCCGCCGTAATGTCCCCAGTCTGCAGGCCACCATGATTGGCTGTCCGTCATGAGGTTTGTGAGATCCTGCTTCAGGGCCGCAACATCTAACTTCTCAAGTTCTTTCCTGTAATCGAAATCTTCACCATATGGATTTTCTTTGGCGCCGTGTTGATGGAGTATGTCGGTGCTCAATGCATTCGGCCACCATTGAGGATTTGATGTTTTGACGGTCGTTGCTCCGCCGTGTACTACTGGGCATTTATCTGTTGATTCCATTGTGTGTCCTTTTACATGTCGCAAGATGTTTGTCCCTATTATCGTGTCTTTTTAGGTATAAGGCAAATCTCATTTAGTTATGGTTTGTATAGGATTTAGTTATGAACCTACCGACGATTCAACAGCTCACATATCTCGTGGCGCTCGCCGACGAGGGAAGTTTCAGCAGGGCAGCCGATGCCTGTTTTATCTCTCAGCCGGCACTCAGTGCACAGATAAAAGGTTTAGAGAACCGGCTGGGCCAACAACTTCTTGAACGAACCTCCCGCGGAATTTTGCTCACTCACCAGGGAGTCCAGGTGGTCGACCGGGCTCGCGCACTGATCCGAGATCTGAACGATCTCGTGATTGAAGCAAAGAACGACGGGGACGACCTGCGTGGTGATATTCACATTGGTGCAATTCCTACTATGGCACCGTATTTGTTGCCTGCGTTAGTGCAATCACTTCGTAAACACCATCCTCATTCGCAATTACATCTTCACGAAGAACAAACTCACGACCTCCTACAGTCTCTGCGGTACGGAAAACTTGATGTTGGCTTGTTAGCGCTACCGATCGAAGAACCAACACTCTCCTCGGCTGTACTTGCCCATGACCCATTTCTCGTTGCAATGTCTTCAGATCACCGGTTGGCAGATACGTCATCACCAATCAGTTTGGATCGGTTAGCAAAAGAAAATATTTTGTTGTTGGAAGAAGGTCATTGCCTGCGTGATCAAGCTGAAAACTTATGCATTCGCAGCAACATACAACCATCAGACATTCAAGCAACAAGCCTGCCGACACTGGTTCAAATGGTTGCTGCCAATATGGGAATCACACTTTTACCTAGATCAGCTGCTCCCATCGAAGCGCGCACAGGTAGCGGAGTCATGACTCGACCTTTGCGTTCTTCCAATGCTGGTCGCTCCATTGGTCTCATCTGGCGCACGTCTTCACCAATTGGTACATATTTGACTTCAATCATTTCTGACTTGTCGACACTCTGGAAATAAAACAAATAGTTATTGAGGGAAAATGTATTTGATGTCGGTGAATGAGTCAGCGGCGAAGAAGTACAACAATCGCAATGGCTCTGTTCCGGTGTTCACCGCAACATGTTCAGAATTTCCAGGGATAAACACCGCGTCGCCAGTGCGTACGTCACGTCGCGATCCGTTCACCACCACATGGCCAGTGCCCGATAAGAAGTAGTACACCTCGGATTGTGCGTGCATGTGGCCGCGTTCAGGTTCCGGCGCCCCCACAGGTATTTCAGCTACTCCTACGGTGAGGCCATTGGTATCAGTGCGGTCGCTACTAAAGAGAGTCCACCAGTCGACAGCACCTGGCCACGATTCGGTCTCGCAGTCGTCTTCGCGCCGAAATATTGCATCACCTGTAGCCATATGCCCCCCGTGTGTTCTTCTGACCTTATTACTGATGTCTTTCCCAGTGATTCTCATTATTGGGAATGGTTCTCATTATAGATACCCTCATTGGCGTGAACCGTTTCCTTGTTGTGGCCTCTTGTGTGCTTGCGCTATCTGCCTGCGGCGGCTCATCGACCCAAGATGACACGAACACAACCCAGATCACAGTTGCAGCATCCTTCTACCCCATCGAAGAAATAGTGCGCAACGTTGGCGGCACACATGTCGACGTTGTTGAACTCACTCTGGCCGGTCAGGGCGCCCACGACGTGCAGTTGACCTCGAAACAATTGAACGTTCTGTCGTCTGCCTCAGCAGTGTTCTACATCAGTGATGGTTTTCAGCCTGATGTAGAAAAAGCAGTTGCCTCGTTACCAAGCAACGTAGTTCCAGTAGACCTACTGCAATCAGTGACTCTCTTAGATGTCGTTGCTCAACTTGATGGCACTGAAGGTGAAACCGACGGTGAAGTATTGGCATCAGGCAAAGACCCACATGTCTGGCTCGACCCAGCAAACATGATCGCAATGACTACGGCAGTTGCAGATGCACTGTCTCAATTGAGCCCAAACTTTGCACCACAATTCAATGCTGCAGCTAAGTCATACATTGCTGAACTTCAGACGCTTGGAACCGAGATTGACGCACAACTTGCCAACTGTGAATCACGAGTACTTGTCACTTCCCATCGCGCATTTGCCTATCTTGCCAAACGAGCCAATATCCGCCAAGTAGCAATTGCTGGCGTCAATCCTGAAGAAGAACCATCGGCTAAAAGCTTGGAAGCAATTGCCAGTTTTGCTCGAGCCAACAAAGTCAGCACCATTTTCTTTGAGACTCTTCTTCCCGCTGATCTTGCTAAGACATTGGCAGACAAAGTAGGTGCAACTCCAGACCTGCTTGATCCTGTCGAAGGTATTAGCAGTGCAGACATCGCAAGCGGCGCGTCATATATTTCAATCCAGCGGGACAATCTGTCACGTCTTGTGAAGGGATTGCGGTGCTCGTGAACACACACTCAGATTCCACCGTTCTTGCAGCTGTTGATGTTGCCGTCTCCTACGGTGAGCTCGAAGCGTTAACTGCCAGCAGTTTTTCTGTAGATAAGGGTGAGCTGATTGCTGTTGTTGGCCCCAACGGAGCAGGTAAATCAACCTTGTTTAAGGCACTTGCCGGCTTCATTGATCATCAGGGCGATGTCGTAGTACACGGAGAACAGTGTCATCACCTCGAGCGTCAAGCCATTGCATACATTCCGCAACATTCAGACGTAGATCTGCGCTTCCCCGTTACCGTTGCCGAAGTAGTCATGGCAGGACGCCGCCGCTTTCATGGTGCGCGCATGCGACCATCACGCAGCGACCATGACCATGTTGCAGAATGCTTGTCACAGGTAGACCTTGCCGACATGGGTACGCGTTCGCTCGCAACCTTGTCTGGCGGTCAAGTACAACGCGTACTACTCGCTCGAGCTCTCGCTCAAGAGGCTGATGTGCTGTTGCTCGACGAAGCGTTATCTGGTGTTGATGTGCGCCACACAGCAGATCTCATTGACTTGTTCACTCAGTTGTGCTCTCGCAGTACGTCAGTGCTGGTCTCTACTCACGACCTTGGCCTTGTGCGTACTCACTTTTCACGCTGTCTCACACTGAACGGGCGCATCATCGGTGATGGCGACCCAGCCATTGAATTGGGTGGCGACAGGCTGGAAGCGGTCTTTAGTCGCACGTCTCTACAGGGTCGTTCATAATGCATTGGCTACTCGACCCTTTTCAATCTGACTTCTCACAACGCGCTGGCATCGTGTGCCTGATGGTGGGCGTGCTGGCCCCTGTTGTCGGCACATGGGTGTCACTGCGCCGCCTTGCATACATGGGTGACGCTATGTCTCATTCGCTCCTTGGTGGTGTTGCATTGGCCTTTGCCTGGTTCGGCACAGCAGCAGTTCTTCCTGGTGCATTAGTCGCCGGAATATTTATGGCTGTTGTCATTCACTTGCTATCGCAAAACCGCCGCATCGCACACGACTCAATCATTGCGGTTGTAGGCAGCGGCATGTTTGCATTCGGCGTTCTGGCACTCGGCAAAGTCGACACATCTGTCTCACTTACACACTTTTTGTTCGGGCAATTGCTCACCGTTAACACTCTTGACATGTGGATCACATTTGCTCTCACCATCGGCAGTTTGTTCTTTGTGTGGTTCCGCTTCGAAGACTTAAAGATTGCAACGTTTGATCGCGATCACGCCACCCAAGTTGGCGTGCGCGCGCAGCGCCTTGATGCCGCAATGTTGGTTCTCTTAGCCATTTGCGTTGTGGTGTGCTTGTCCACTGTTGGCACTGTTCTTACTGTGTCATTGCTGATTACCCCCACGGCGACTGCCCGACTGTTCTTTAATCGAGTGGGTTCCATTACACGAGCAGCAGTTGCTATTGGACTCTCCGAAGTTCTCGTTGGTTTCATTGTGTCGTACCACGCAGACCTTGCACCTGGGCCAACAATCACTCTCATCACCACTGTTGTGTTTATCATTATGTATGTCACACAATTCGCAACATCGGATCGCGCCTATGTTCACCACACACATGAACACGAACATCACAAATGAATCGTGATCCACTTGCAGACTCAGGACTTAATCTCACCACATTGACATTGTGCGACTACGCCAATGTTCGTGAAGGAATGCTGAACATTGTCAGTAGTGGTGTCACACGCATCGCTGTACATTCAGGCTTTCCATCAGAAGTTGATTCCTACATTGCAATGTCTGTGTATGTGCAACCACACCGAGTTGGCACTGCTCATCATGGGCGCGTCATTATTCGCTTCCCCGATACCGCAGAGGAAATAGCCCGTATCGACTTCGAATTCAACGTCGATGCGGAACGTCACCCTGGCGAAGGCTTGTTCTTCCCGTTCGCACTTCCCCTACGTGGCATCGGGTTCCCTCATGCTGGGCAAGTCGATATCTCAGTAAGTCTGAATGACCAGCCAGCAGGCCTCGTCAGCTTTTGGCTGATCGACAACCCTGCTTCCCAGTAACTCATTTCTGGTCTACTCTTCGGCAATGGAAAGCCTCGCTCTACTAGCTGCCGTCATCATGCTCGTCATGATTCTGTTGGGGGTTATTTCATTGATTGCAGTGTTTCGCAAACCAAAATCTTCCGGCTCACGTGGACTCTTTACCGCCATGCATATTGCGTCAATTTTTGCCGGCGGATGGCTGATCTCGTTACCCGTCGGAATCGGTGCGCGCTTTCTGGGGCTCATTGTTTTTGCCGCCGGCTGCGTCGGACTGCTGCGAATTTTCCGAGGCACATCTCGGTCGTAACCCAGAAATGCAAACGGGCCGCCGGTTCCAATGAACCGACAGCCCGCAGCTGAAATATGTGGCGAGAACTTAAGCGCGAAGGCCCTTGTTCACCATGTTGATAACTGCATCCTTCACCGGAATCATTCCAAGAATAATGGCGCCATTGGCGACATAGGTCATCCATTCATCTGCGAATGTGACTCCCCAACCTGCGATCGGGTTCATCTTCAACCACCACACCATGCCGACGGCAATGATGAGTGAAAGATGCGCTCCGATAAGTGGCAACTTGCTGATGGCGCCATGGGCGCCGACAAGGTGTAATACCGACTCGATGACCGAAACAACGGCACCAAGTAGGAGGGCTGATAGGAGCAAGGCTCCGAGTGTGTACATAAGGTTTCCCCAATTCTGCGGCACGTGGTCCGCATGGCGAACTGTAAAGGTGCGTTTGTGAAAAATGGTGGATATCCACAGGCTTCATGCCCCATATGGGTTTCCCGAGACTTTTTTCCACAGGCGGACACAGCAGCGTGACTGCCGTCACAAAAAAGTCGCCACAGTGACAGGCCGGTTAGTGGTCGAGATGAGCCAGTCGTTCGATCGCGGCAAGGATTTCGGTTTCGGCGGCCTGACGGCCTTCCCAACCCTTGACAGTGGTGTCTTTGTTCGGCTCAAGAAGTTTGTACACCTCAAAAAAGTTGCCCACTTCGTCGAGTAAGTGCTCGGGCAAATCACCAATATCAACGTATTGATTCATGCGTGAGTCATGCGATGACACGCACAGCACTTTTGCATCGGGCCCTTTTTCATCTGTCATCCAGAACACGGCAACGGGGCGCACCCACACATGGCAGCCGGGAAATGTTGGCTGGCTCAGCCACACCAACGCATCAAGTGGGTCGCCATCTTCACCGTGAGTGCCTGGAAAGAATCCGTAATCAAGCGGATATTGGGTTGCCGTAAACAAGGTGCGATCAAGCCAGATGTCTCCGGTGACGTGATCCATTTCGTATTTGTTGCGAGACCCTTGCGGAATCTCAACAATCATTTCAACTTCCATGTGGAGAGTCTACGGTCGTTTCTGCACCTGCTGTAATAACAGAGTTAATGATTAAGCGAAGAAGTACTCTCATTTCCTCACTAGCCGCTTCTCTATCCTCTACATCGATGAGGTCATCAAGAACTGACCCAAATGATTGAGTCATGATCAACGAGGCCAACGGCGGGGCAAGCGACACGGCTGCACGAATTGATTCTTCCGTATGTCCTGGTTGTTGGGAGACCACCGCTTCCAATGCAACTGTCAGAAAGCTAATCACATGTTTTTGATGCTCGAGATGAATTGCTGCTAGCCGTGTTCGGAGTTCGGGAAGTTCAGCAGATGCCGCCAGTATTTGTAATCTTTGCCAGCGGCCAGGCATTCGAAATTTCTGCTGGACAGTGGCAAACAAAATGGCGATGTCATCAACCGAAGGATTCTGCATTTCAAGGAAAACGTCTGCATAAGCAGAAAGTTTTTGGTAGCTATCACCGTCATAGAGCTGACTCAGCACTTCGGTCAATAAGCCATCTCGGTTGCCGTAGTACTTGTAGATCAGTGGCACTGATACTTCAGCCTTTTGTGCCACCACTTCCATACGCAAACCAGAGGTGCCGGAATCCAACAGTTCTTGTTCAGTCGCTCGAATGATTCGTTGACGCGACGTGAGCTTTCCCACTGGATACATGGGTCCATTGTACATACCCAATTTGGCTACTGAAATATATTCATTTCTTCACAGTCACTGAGTTTGTGCGCATTATTGTCTTGCCCTTTTTCGGCAGCAAAATCACCACAATTGTGCACTTTCCCGTGCGAATCCCCTTCAGCGAGCTGCCGACAAATGCACAATATTTGGTGCCCTTGGTAATGCTGATGCGCATCGTGCCCACAGACCGCTTTGGGATGCTCATCGATACAGATGCCGCCAGGTTCTCAGCACTCACCTTCGATCCCCGCCGCATCGCCATCGGGTGAATCAGCGGCACAACTTTCGGCGCCGCCATGAGGGCATTGGCTATCGGGTTGGCGGTGGATGTATCCGGCACTGTTGTTGTTGTCGTCGTGGTGGTCGGCGGACTCGTGGTCGAAGTTGTCGTTGTAGTCGGAGCAACCGTGGTCGCAGTTGTCGTTGTTGTTGGTGCAACAGTCGTAGGCACTGTTGTCGGAGCAACCGTGGTCGCAGTCGTTGTTGTAGTCGGAGAAACCGTGGTCGAAGTTGTTGTTGTAGTCGGCACAACAGTCGTAGTCGTAGTTGTGGTGGTGGTGGTTGTCGTGGTGGTTGTTGTCGTGGTTGTTGTCGTCGTTGTTGTAGGTACAACATTCAGAGTTGCAATCGCAGTCGCCGTTGCCACATCTGATTGCGTACCTATCCCCAATTGACCTTGGTCATTCTGACCCCAGCACCGCACTTCACCTGTCGACATCACTGCGCATGCATGATTTGTGCCCGTTGTGACGTCTACTACGGTGCCAGTGAGACCAGTGACTGCATCAGGTGTCTGGCGAGCAGAACCTGATGAACCTGAACCCAATTGGCCACTTGCATTCTGACCAAAACATTGAACCGCAGCAGTCGACAGCAATGCACACGTGAACTGACCCCCAGCAACAACGTGAGTGACCGTTGCAGCAAGTGTCAGCAGGGTTGGCGTTGAACTTGATGCTGTAGTTAGTGCTTGGCCAAGTTGACCCATGTTGTTACTACCAAAACAACTAAGCGTCCCGTTTGTCAGCATTGCGCATGTATGCGCACCACCAGCAGCCACTTCAGATGCTGTACCTCCCAACGATGCAGTGGCGGTTGGCGTCACCGCGTTTGATAACGCCGTTGTGCCCAGGCGGCCGTTGGTGAATTCACCCCAACACCACGCAGCACCTAGCGCTGAAATAGCACACGAATGCGTATTACCGATTTCAAGATGAGCCACTGTAAACGATGCCGGGACAAACGAGGTGTACACCGGAGTTGTCACTGCTGTAGAGCCTGAGGTGCCGTTACCCAGTTGTCCCTTGTTGTTACGACCCCAACACTGCAAGCTGTTGTTAGACAACACAGCACATGTCTCGGCTCCACCCGCAGCAATCATGGTTGCTGTTGCACCTAACATCACCTGCACTGGATCAGCCTGCGTACCACCTGATACTCCCAATGCTCCCCAACCGTTATCACCCCAGCACCACACGGTGCCATCAGTTGCTAACACGCATATGTGGTTTGCGCCAGCCACAATGCGTCGAGCGATGCGTGAGCCTGGAAGTGCGGCTGTTTGAATCGGCGTGAGAGATAACCCATCAGGAAATGATGCAGATCCGAGTTGACTGTATGTGTTGTCACCCCAGCACCAGATTGTGTCATTAGCGGCAATGGCGCACGTGTGTTTGTCGCCTGCTGCAATGCGGCCCGTTGGCTCAATAGAAGAAATTGAGACGTT
>JAPKZY010000086.1 GCA_026393535.1 Actinomycetota bacterium
TACCTGCAATCAACGCACGGCCAGGAATCTGAAACGGTTCCGATGTCAACGTGCCACCAAGTGACACTGCCATCGCGCGTGATGCTTCAACGTTTTTTACCTGAATGAAGAGTGTGACTCCACCACGAGTGCCTTGACTCATGTGGCCACCAATGCCATTTTCCGGACCACCTATGCCTGTAGGAATCTGACGAAGGAAACCTTCACTGATGTCCCAATTAAACATTTGTCGATAAAACGGTTCGAGCACATCAATATTTAGTGCTTCAATCTGAAAGTACACAACCGGGCGCGCCCATTCGTTCGTCATTTTGTTCTCCTATCGGCTGAAGGCTGCAACCACTTCAACGTGGTGCGTCTCTGGGAAAATGTCTAACACTTCTACTTCGCCAAGCTTGTAGCCGGCGTCGCAGAGGTACTTTGCGTCACGTGCACCGGCAACGGGGTCACAACTGACCAAGATGATGGTGTGGGCATCAGTAGCAATAACTGAGGCTGCACCCATTTTCCCTAAACCATGACGTGATGGGTCTGCGATGACTACATCGGCTTCCATGGCATCCCACTGATCCATGTTTGCTTGTTCGATAGTTGCTGCACATTCAGCCAAGTTGCGCACTGCGTCTTTGCATGCAGATTCAGAAGACTCAACCAGCATCAATTCATCGAATCGCTGCGAGAACGCGAGGCTAAAAAGGCCAATGCCGCCGTAGGCATCAACCATGTACCCGCCTTCGATACCGAGTTTGTCGAGACGACGCGACACTGAATCGATAATGAGTTCAGCAGCTTCGGGCGATGACTGAAAGAACGAGCCCATTGACACTTTGTATGTGTGCTCGCCGACTATCTCAGAGATTGATGCACGCTCCCCTGTTTTCAAACCTGCAGGAAGACCGTTTGCGAGTTTGCCTTCATGATTCCAGACGCCAATATTGTTGGTACGAGCACCAACACGAATAGTGACTTCGCCAGCACCTTCAAGAACAGGGTTCGCAATGAAGTCATTGATGAGTGGGTGAGCAATCATGCAATTAGAGACCGGAACAATGTCGTGGGAATCATGGGCGCGGAAACCAATGATGCCGTCGTCACCTGCAACCATGCGCACTGTTGTGCGACGAGCGTCGTCAGTAAGTCGACGAAGTTGCGGGTCGATTTCCATGCGAGCGGTACGGGCGTATGCCTCGGCAACGATGGCAAGTTTTGCCTGGCCTTGAATGCGTCGTTCGATGTGTTGGAAATCGCAGCCACCGCAACCTTCGGCAACGTGAGGGCATGGCGGAACGCGACGATTAGCCGACGGTTCAAGAACTGAGATCAATTGACCACGGCCAAAGTCTTTCTTTTCCTCGGACAATGAGATCTCGACCAACTCGCCAGCAAGGACGCCTGGAACGAATACAACGCGGCCATCTTCAAGGCGGGTAATGCCTTCGCCGCCTGCGACGAGCTTTTCAATACGAACAGAATGGGGTGTTGTCACCGTGACAGGCTACGGCGCAAGTCCGAGTGAAAGTCATTTCGCTAGTGTGAGGGGCGTGACATTGCCTGTTCTTATTGCCCCATCAGTCCTTCCTGCCGATTTTTCCAAGATTGGTGAAGAGGTTCGTGCCCTTGATGAGGCCGGCGTTGACATTATTCAATGGGACGTGATGGACGGCCAGTTCGTGCCAAACCTCACCTTCGGACCAGACGTCATTGCGTCTGCCCGTTCGTACAGCACAAAGCCATTCGAAGCACACCTCATGGTGCTGACTCCTGACGTGATGGCGCAACGTTACGTAGAAGCGGGATGCCAACGCCTCATCGTTCATGCCGAGGCGTGCACCCACTTGCATCGCACATTGGAAAACATTCGCGGCATGGGCGCTACAGCAGCTGTTGCGCTGAACCCTCACACGCCAGCAAGCACAATTGAGAATGTTCTTGATCTTGTTGACATGGTGTTAGTGATGACCGTGAACCCAGGCTTTGGTGGCCAGAGCTACATCAAGACAATGGAGCCAAAGATTCGCCAAGTACGCGACATGATTACAGCTCGCGGTCTCGGTGACTCTGTGCATGTGGAAGTTGACGGCGGCATCTCGCCGACAACCATCGCAGGCGCAGCGAAAGCCGGAGCAAACGTTTTGATTGCGGGCAGTGCGTTGTATCGCGACCCAAAGGGTCTTGCACATGCGGTTACAGAACTGCGTGCATTAGCTACTGCGGCATTTACTGCCTAACAGATTCTTTTAGCGGCGCATTCCGCGACGGAACCACACAAGAGCCAACAACGCGAGAATAACAAGCAGAGTCGGCAGCACCAATGCGGCTAACAAACGCGCTGGCTGATCAAAGATTGTGACGAATAGTCCAGAGTCGATACTGGAGCCATCATCGTGCAAGGTGCGTGCTGCGGCTTCAAACTTCGGACACCGCGTATTCGAGCCCACTACTTCGGCACCACCAAATAATTCGTTTGAATCGCGAACAGTTGACGACAACTTCGAAGTCACGCTGTCAAGGGCAACCCCCACAATGTAGGTGGTGTTCTTTTTCAGGTATTTCACGTCACGGCCGTAACGCACTTCTACGGAATTGCCATTGATGTAACCGTCAAGAGTTCCGGCACGCACTTGCGTCACCGTGAACACCGCAGCCACCGGATCAAGAGATGCAACGGTCCCGATGAAGACTGCCTGTGCAACGAGAGGCAACGCACAGCCTTCAGGCACAGTGGTAACCGCAGTGGGCACCGTGGTTGTGGTCGACGTAGTTGTAGAACTAGTGCTGGTCGAGGTTGTGCTGACGATGGCAGCGGGCACTTCTGTGGTCGTGGTCGTTTCGGCGCTCACCAATGCAGGTGCGCCGACGCCAAGAAACAACACCACGAGAGTTGTGGCAATGATGGTGCGGCGCATTGACTCCACGCTACTCACCGAGAGTCCGTGCAGAACGGCGGTTGGGCAGCGATACTGAACGAATGGGATTTAATCCGACACGCAAACAAGTGGCCCGCAAAAGCGATGTGTGGTTTGTGGCAATGGCCATCTGTGTTGCATTCGTACTCGTGGCATGGGCATTTCTCGGGTAACCACCATGGCTCGTGATATTTGGAATGACTTGTACGGCGAGGTTGATACGCGTCGTATTCAACCATATGAAGCGCTGAAGGAATACGTGTGCCCCGGATGTAACCAAGACATTCCCTCAGGGATGGGACACACAGTTGCGGTGCCACGCGAAGCGCCTGACTTACGGCGCCATTGGCATCATGCATGCTGGCAACGACGTGACACTGGTGCTACTCGCTGATTCAGAAAATGTTTTCGTGCATTTCTAGTTTCGTCCCGAGCACTGCAGCCACATCAAACCGAACATGAAGTCCTGATTCTTCGAGTGTGCGAACAAATGCAAAACCTGCGCGACGAACACGTTGTTGTTTGACTTGTGTCATTGCTTCTAACGGTGAACCAAAGTTATTTGTCGCACGAGCTTTCACTTCACACACTGCAATGAGATTTCCGAGCCTGGCGACAACATCAAGTTCTCCACCACGCATGGTCCAATTGCGCGCAATAACTGTGAACCCGTGAGACACATACCAATCGGCTGCGCGCTGTTCCGCCCACCGCGCTCGGGCAAGGCGAATAGTTGCTAGATCTCGTTCGGATTCAGCAGAACGGTTGACGGCAGTTCTTCTACGTTGACGTCTTTGAAACTCAGCACCCGTACTGTGGGGATGAATCGGGTCTTGCGGTACATATCCCATACCCATGCGTCGGTCATTTCCACTTCGATTAGCGGCCGTGCGCTGTCACCGGTGACATTCACCTTGACTTCGTTGGCCAAATAAAACCGGCGTTCTGTCTCGACGGCATATTTGAACATGCCGACGACGTCTTGGTATTCCTGGGCGAGTTTGTACTCGCGGTCCGCTTCAAAGTTGTCGAGATCATCGGTATTCATATGAATGATTTCCGTGACTCTTGAAGCAAGAGGCTTACGCCTCGCGCTTCTCACGAATCTTGGCGGCCTTACCAACGCGATCACGGAGGTAGTACAACTTCGCGCGACGAACATCACCGCGACGAATTACCTCGATCTTTGCTACTGAAGGAGCATGCATAGGGAAGGTGCGCTCGACGCCAACGCCGTAGCTGACTTTACGAACTGTGTAGGTCTCTGAAATTCCAGAACCTTGAATACGAAGGATGTTGCCCTGAAAGATCTGAACGCGCTCTTTGCCTGACTCGATAACGCGTACGTGCACTTTGACTTCATCTCCTGGGCCAAAGCTTGGGATGTCTTCACGTTTGTTTTGGTTGTCAACGATGTCTGTGATCTTCATGAGTGCGTGCTTTCAAACTGTGATGTGTGCGGGTGACCGAAAGAAAAGGTCATTCCGTAGGGAACATTGAAGGATACGAGGCAAAGGCCACCCCTTCCAACAAGGCGAGTTCATCTTTCGTGAGACCGCCACGGGCTTCGATGAGATCTGGGCGCTGTTGCAGGGTGCGCCAGAGGGCTTGGGCTTGCCTCCAGGCAGCCACACGGCCATGATCTCCGCCTCGTAGGACTTCAGGAACCTCAAAACCACGGAACTCAGCAGGACGGGTGTACTGAGGCTCTTCCAAGAGCCCTTCTGCCCCGAAGCTCTCGGTGACCGGCGAAACGGCGTTGCCCATGACGCCAGGGATTAGGCGGGTGA
>JAPKZY010000077.1 GCA_026393535.1 Actinomycetota bacterium
TTCAGTAATGGTTGATGTGTTTACGCATTTCGTGCGCACCGGTGACCGCATTGTGTTGTGCAGCGATGGCTTGGTTGATGAAGTTGCTGATGTGGAAATAGCACGGGTACTTGGGCAGCACACAGATCCGCAGGAAACTGCAGAGGCTTTGGTGATGGTGGCAAACACCAATGGTGGTCGCGATAACACCACAGTGATTGTGGTGGACGTGCTTGATGACATCAGTGAGCCCATTGCTTCTTCGACGCCTGACAACACTGCGCCAATGCAATCGCCAAACGTTGATGCAATTGTTGGTGGTGTTGGTGCTGTTTCAGTATCTGGGCTTGGGAAAAAGAAGAGCCGGATTGGGATGGTGTTGTTCTGGTCTGCACTTGTGGTCATTCTTCTCAGCGGCATCACCATTGTGGGTGTGTATGCACGCAGCGGGTACTTCATCGGGTTCGACAAAGACAGCAGGGTTGCTGTGTATCGCGGTCGTGTTGGTGGAGTTCTGTGGTTCTCCCCCACTGTTGATACGCAAACAACATTGTTAGGTGAAGATTTGCCAGAAGATGTGTTACGTGATGTGGCGTTGAACCGCACATTCACATCGTCCACCATGGCTAGTAAGTATTTAGCACTGGTTCGTATCGCCATCATCGATGCGACCACCACCACAAGTACAACCAGCACCACCGTTGGATAATTCACTCGCACGCAGCCGCCGTGGGGTGGAACTGGGCCTGGTGTTGTTGGCTGGTTTCATTACTGCTGGTGCATATGTATTGGCGTCGTTAGGCCAACGGTCTTCCATGCCGGCCCGCATTGTGCCGTTCATGTTGTTCGTGTTGTCGCTATTAGGTGCTGCACATGTTGCAGTGCGTTATGTGGCGCGCGGTGCAGACCCACTGATTCTGCCTACTGCTGCGTTGTTGCACGGCATGGGCTTTGTGATGATTGCACGACTGAGCGACAGGTGGGCAGGGCTGCAAGCCACATGGAGCGTCGTTGGCGTTGCTGCATTTATTGCAACGCTGGTGGTGTTGGAACGCCCAGGTGATTTGCGCAGATACCAATTCACGTCGTTGGCACTTGGTGTGTTGCTGTTGTTGTTGCCAATGGTGCCTGGTGTTGGGTTCACTAGTGGTGGTGCGCGCATTTGGGTCAGCGTTGGGCCTATCAACTTTCAGCCAGGTGAATTTGCAAAGATTCTGTTAGCAGTGTTCTTTGCTGCGTACTTGGCAGAGCGCCGCGAATTGATTGTGCAGGGGCACACAAAAATATTGGGCGTTACGTTGCCAGAGCTTCGCCACTTAGCGCCGATCTTGGTGGCGTGGGCAGTCAGTGTTGTAGTGATGGTGGGCGAAAAGGACTTGGGCTCGTCACTGATGTTCTTCACGTTGTTCGTGGTGATGTTGTGGGTGGCAACTGAACGCACAAGTTTCTTGGTGATGGGTATTGGGCTGTTCGTAGGCGGAGCAGTGATTGCATACAACTTGTTTGATCACGTGCAGACACGCGTTGAGATTTGGCTGAACCCGTGGGACCAATACACAGGCCGCGGATACCAACCGATTCAGGCATTGTTTGCGTTAGCCAATGGCGGCATGACTGGTACAGGGCTTGGCATCGGAGACCCTGGTGCAATTCCGGCCGCGCATAACGACTTTATTTTCGCGGCCTTGGGTGAAGAGCTGGGCTTGCTGGGTGGCGTTGCGATTCTGAGTGCGTTCGTGTTGTTGGTGGGTGCTGGCATGCGCACTGCATTGCGCGCACAACGCGATTTTGAGAAGTTGTTGGCAACGGGCCTCACCACCATTGTGGCGATACAAACATTCATCATTATTGGTGGTGTGTTGCGCGTGGTGCCTCTTACTGGTGTCACATTGCCATTCATGAGCTACGGCGGATCTTCGTTAGTGGCTAACTATGTGGTGCTGGCATTGTTGATTCGTATTAGTGACACCACGGCGCGCAGTTTGCATGAAGTGCCAGATGATTCCAGCATTGCGGAGCGTTTTGCATTGTGGCGCTTGCGTAGGGCGGCTGCGGCATGAACCAACGTATTCGCCACCTGACTGTTGCACTGATTGTGTTGTTCGGTGTGCTGTTTGTGCAACTGACGAACTGGCAAGTGGTGCAACGCGATTCATTGGTGAGCAACCCACGCAACAACCGCATTACGTTGCGCGACTTTGATACACCGCGTGGAGACATCATTACTGCTGATGGTTCGATAATTGCACAGACGCTTCCTGTTGATGCAGCAAATGGTTCAGGTAAATACAAGTATCAGCGCAATTACCCAAAGGGTGAACTGTTCGCGAACATCACTGGGTACTACACACTCGGGTATGGCAGTACGCAACTTGAGCGCACGCAGACTGCGGTGTTGTCAGGCAAGACCGCGCAACAACAACTGGAAGCCACTGGTGGTTTGTTTTCGAAAGATGATGTGTCGGGCAGTGTGCGTGTGACATTGCGTGCAGACCTGCAGGCTGCAGCAAAGAAAGCATTGGGGAATCGCGAAGGGTCTGTAGTGGTGCTTGACCCGAAGAACGGTCGCGTGTTGGCCATGTATTCAAACCCGTCATATGACCCGAACCTGATTGCATCACACAATGGCAACGTGGTGAACGAGGCACTAGATGGGCTGCAGAAAGATACAGCTAAGCCGTTGTTAGCAAACGCGTATCAAGAGCGATACATGCCAGGGTCAACATTCAAGATTGTGACCACCACTGTTGGTCTTGAAACGGGAAAGATCAACATGATGAGCGTGTTCAAAGATGAACGCTCGTGGGTGCCACCAAATACAAAGAAGCCGATTCGTAACTACGGCAAGAAAGTATGTGGAGGCGACTTGGCTGAAGTGTTCCGC
>JAPKZY010000004.1 GCA_026393535.1 Actinomycetota bacterium
AATGTGTCGTCCATGAGGTCGACGTGTTCTTGGTCATGAATGGCTTTTGAACCAGTTGCTGGGCTACCCGCAGCCACGCGCGATGTATGACGCAAGTCGTATCCACGTTCTTTCACACGCCAGATGCGATGTTCAACGAATTGCCATGCACCCATGTTTTCTGGCTCTTCTTGAAGCCACACAATTTCCTTAGCGTTTGGATATGTCGCAATTGCTTCATTGATCTGATCAATCGGGAATGGATACAACTGTTCGACGCGAACTACTGCAACGGGGGCTTTGCGCTTATCGCGCTCCGCCATGGCATCCCATGCCACTTTTCCTGTGCACAACACGATGCGCTTGACTGATGCCTTGTCACTAACGAACGGATCGTTCAGTACTTCTTGGAACGAACCAGAGGTGACATCCTCAAGGCGTGAACGGCTTTCTTTCATACGCAATGGTTGCTTCGGCGTGAACATAACCAAAGGCTTACGAATATCACGGTGTAATTGACGACGCAATACGTGGAAGAACTGAGCAGCAGTTGTTGCGTTGACAACTTGAATGTTGTCTTCCGCACATGACTGTAAGAATCGTTCTACGCGTGCACTGGAATGCTCTGGGCCTTGTCCTTCATACCCGTGCGGAAGCAATAGCACTAAACCGTTTTGTTGCTTCCATTTATCTTCAGCTGCCACCAGGTACTGGTCGAGCACAATCTGAGCACCGTTAATGAAGTCCCCAAATTGTGCTTCCCATATGGTGAGCGTGTTGCGATTCGTGTGTGCATAACCGTATTCAAAACCAAGTGCTGCGTACTCTGACAAAAGTGAGTCATACACCCAAAACTTTCCTGTTGCACCCGGCAATTGTTTCAACGGTATGAAGTCGTTTTCGTTTTCGTAGTCAACCAATGCGGCGTGACGATGTGCGAATGTTCCACGACGAGAATCCTCACCCATCAAGCGAACATCAAAACCTTCCATCAGTAATGAACCAATGGCAAGTGCTTCACCTATTGCCCATTCGAAGTCGCCGTCTTTTTCAAAAGCGGCTTCGCGTGCAGCGAATTGACGAACAAGTTTTGGATGAGGCGTGAAATCTTCTGGATAATTCGTCAGCTGACTAAAGATTCGATCAAATGTCGCTTTGTCGATAGCAGTATTGACGTGAGGTAATACACCAACCGGAACTGGCGGCTTCGCTACCTTCACCTTTTCAGGCGCATGTGACCGGGTGTCGTCAAGTGCGGTCTGCAACTTGCTCTGGTAATCCTGCAAAACCTGTTCAGCTACTTCAAGGCTGATGTCGCCACGCTTGACCAGTTGCTCGATATACATCTTGCGGACACTGCGTTTTTCAGCAATGGCCTTGTACATCAATGGCTGCGTGTAACTCGGATCATCGCCTTCGTTATGACCGTGCAAGCGGTAACACAGCATGTCAATAACAACGTCCTTGTGGAAACGTTGACGATATTCAAACGCGAGACGCGCAACCCGCACGCACGCTTCAGGGTCGTCACCGTTCACATGGAAAATTGGTGCTTGTACTGTCTTTGCAACATCTGTTGCATACAACGATGAACGCGCATACTTCGGTGCTGTTGTGTATCCGATTTGGTTGTTGACAACAAGGTGAATAGTTCCGCCCACTCGGTAGCCGGAGATATCACTCATGGCAAGACCTTCAGCAACAATGCCTTGTCCTGCAAAAGCTGCGTCGCCATGCATCAGAAGTGGGAGAACACTGAATGCAAATGGAGGATCGATCTTGTCTTGTTGCGCACGCACCATTCCGAGAACAACACCATTGACTGTTTCCAAGTGGCTTGGGTTCGCTGCTAATTCAATGTCGATTTCATTTCCATCAGCCGATGTGTATGTGCCTTGTGCTCCGAGGTGGTACTTCACGTCACCACTTCCCTGCACTGAATCAGAACTGATATGGCCTTCAAATTCTTCGAAGATTTGCTCGTAGTTCTTACCTATCACATTTGCAAGAACATTCAGCCGTCCTCGATGCGGCATACCAATGACAACACCGTCCATGTGTGCGTCGGCTGCTGCCGAAACAATTTCATCAATAATTGGAATCATCGATTCAGATCCTTCAAGACCGAATCGCTTGGTTCCAACATATTTTGTTGCAAGGAACTTTTCGAAAGCCTCAGCAGCATTTAAACGCTCGAGAATTCGCAATTTTTCATCAAGCCTTGGAGTAAAGGTTGCACCTTCTACTTTTGACTGAATCCAGCGCTGTTCGTCTGTATTTTGAATATGCATGTACTCAATACCGATGGTGCGACAATATGCATCACGTAAGACTCCGAGTAATTCGTCAAGCGTCATTTTGTGACTTCCCGCCACTCCGCCCGTGAGGAATTCACGTTCAAGGTCCCAGATGGTGAGACCATACGTAGCGAGGTCAAGTTCGCGCGGCATTGCTGGTGCTTTCCAATGCAACGGATCAATGTCGGCAATGAGGTGACCACGCACACGATGAACGCGTACAAGTGTGCTCACCTGCATTTGTTTTTCCATCAAAGTTTCTTCACGATTCATTGGTGAAGCATCAGATGACCACTCAACTGGCTGATACGGAATCTCAAGACTGCGGAAGATGTCGTTGTAGAAGCCGTGGTTACCCAACAACAATTCATGAACCCGCTTCAAGAACAGTCCACTCTCGGCACCTTGAATGATGCGGTGGTCGTACGTGCTTGTCACCGTGACAACTTTTGATACTCCGAGAGCGTTCAGGTTTGCGGGGTCGCTGCCTTGGAATTCAGCTGGGTAATCAATAGAACCGATTCCGACGATGACACCTTGTCCCGGCATCAGACGCGGAACTGATTGAACAGTACCGATGGTGCCTGGGTTTGTAATTGAAACATTTGCACCTTGGAAGTCAGCAATCGTCAGTTTGTTTGCCTTGACTTTGCGAACAATGTCGTCGTATGCAACAAGAAAGCCAGCGAAGCTAAGCGTGTCAGCATTCATCAATACAGGAACAACTAGCGCGCGCGTGCCGTCACCCTT
>JAPKZY010000109.1 GCA_026393535.1 Actinomycetota bacterium
AACTGGCGACGTGGCCGAGTGGTTTAGGCAAGGGCCTGCAAAGCCCTGTACCAGGGTTCGATTCCCTGCGTCGCCTCTATAGGTCTAAGTATCGGCCCGGCATTCGGGGCACAAAATTCCTTCTGATGTGTCAACGCAGTCTTGACAAAAGATGATGCGCACTCGGCACGTACTGACATCGCAGTTATAGAACTGATTCGATGGTCCTGCGCATGTGTCGCAGAGTCCCAAGACTTTTGCATCTTTACTGAAGTCAACCATGAGTCGGCGATCAAAAACGTAGAGCGAGCCTTCCCATAGACCATCATCTTTGTAGGTTTCTCCGTAACGAACGACTCCGCCGTCCATCTGGTATACCTCGGTGAAACCGCGGTTCTTCATAAGAACAGAAAGAACCTCGCATCGGATACCGCCGGTGCAGTACGTGATTACTGGCTTGTTCTTGAGATGGTCGTACTTGCCGCTTTCGAGTTCGCGTACGAAGTCTGGTGTCGTGCGAGTGTCAGGCACGATGGCGTTGCGAAACTTCCCAATGCGAGCTTCAAAGGCATTGCGTGCGTCAAAGAATGCGACATCATCACCATGTTGTTCGACGAGAGCATGAACTTCATGAGGCTTGAGATGAATACCGCCACCCACAACGCCTGACTCGTCTACAACTATTTCTTCAGGAGCACCGAACGTCACAATTTCATCTCGCACGCGCACTGCAAGGCGAGGGAAGTCTTCACCAATGCCGTCTGACCACTTCCAATCGATGTCGTGAAAGCTGGGATATTCACGAGTGATGCGACGGTAACTTTTTATCGCTTCGAGTTCTCCACCGACGGTTCCGTTAATGCCATCCTTTGAAATAATGATGCGACCTTTGAGGCCCAGACTTTCGCAGAGGGTGCGTTGCCAAAGACGTATTGCGTTAGGGTCAACTAACGGCGTGAACTTATAGAACAGAAGAATCGTTGGAGCACTGATTTGCATAAATGTACAACGAAAACAACCTTCTATGTGCGAGTTATAGGTTCAAGAGTTCGCGGATGTTCTCCGGAACAAAGTTGTTTTCAGTCGTTGTCTCTGCTTCAACAAGTTCAACGAGTCGGTTTACTACTTCAATGGGGTCCATCTGGTTGGTTGTGACCATCTGGCCAATCATCTTGTGGATCTCTGCAGCTGGTGCATTGATTGAAGAATCATCAAACCATTCCCACATGGAATTAGCCATGCGATCATTGAAGCCTGTGTTGTAGGGCGCAGGGTTAATGAGGCAGACATCGATGCCTTGTGGTGCAAGTTCAGCGCGCATGGCTTTGCCCATCGCCTCGAGTGCGTGTTTTGTCATCGCGTATGGCCCAAATCCGGGAGCCGCTAAAACTCCTGCAATAGACGACATGATGATGATTCTTCCTGAACCTTTTGCTGCCATTCGAGGTAGGGCTGCTTGCGTAGCAGCGACGGTTCCGAAAACGTTCACTTCGAAAACTTTGCGAAGGCGATCATCGGGTATGTCTGACATGGGGCCGGTTTGCCCATAACCCGCGTTGTTAATGAGAACGTCGATATCCCATGCGGAAATTTTTGCTACATCTGAAGAGTTAGTGATGTCAACTTTTTCGACTTGCAGTTGAGGTGCTTCAGATGTCAATGCGTTCGCTTGCTCTGAAGTCTCTGTTGTTGCGATGACATGATGACCGCGAGCAGCCAACGCGAGTGCAGCTCCTTTACCGAAACCTGAACCTGCGCCGGTGATGAGAATTGTTTTCGACATGATGATCTCCTGAAGATGATGTAATGGAACACGATAGGCGAGAGAAAGCCATGCTCGGCATTCCAACGCAAGGTCAGCAATGAACTATGACTAATCTCGCTACATGATTACACGCCAAGAGGCAATTGCGGAATTGACCGCAGAAGGTAAACCGCTCGAACTGCATACCGTTGAGGTATTCGGGAATCCGTTGCGAGTGTTCAAGAATGCACCTGATTCCCTACGTGATGTCTGGCTTCTGGCAGCACAGCAAGGCGAGGCAACATATTTCATTTATGAAGACAACGCTTTTTCGTACGCCGATGCACATCGTCAAGTGGTGTCCGTGGCTGCGTGGCTCACTTCGCAAGGAGTAAAGAAGGGCGACCGGGTTGCACTGGGGATGCGTAACTATCCCGAATGGGCAATCGCGTATTGGGCTACTCAATGTATTGGTGCTGTAATGGTCAGTTTGAATGCATGGTGGATCGCAGATGAACTGAAATACGCACTGTCAGATTCGGGCGCTACTGCAGTCATTGTTGATGGCGAACGCCAAGACCGTCTGTCAGACGATTTGTTAGCCGAACTCGGAATCAACGTTGCTCTTGTGGCACGAGGAGCGGCGCGATCAGGACTCACGTCGTGGGAAGAGGCAGCGGGGAACGCATCGGCCGTATTGCCAGACGTAGAGATACTTCCTGATGATTACGCGACAATTTTGTACACGTCAGGAACTACAGGGTTTCCAAAGGGTGCAGCAGGCACGAATCGCAACTATGTCACCAATATGTGGAACGGTAAGTTCAGCGTTGCACTAGCCGGGAAGATGGCGGGCGTTGCACCAATTGTCGCGACCCCCGCAAAGGCACAAACCGTTACGTTGTCTACTTTCCCATTTTTTCATATCGCAGGTTTGTGTGGTCTTAACAACAACACCATGAATGGTGTGTGTGTTCTTACTCAATACAAGTGGGATGCAGGAGATGCTCTACGCCTCGTAGAGAAATACAGAGTCAATGTATTTGGTGGCGTCCCAACCGTGGTGCGCTCCTTCTTAGAGCATCCCGACTTCTCGAAGTTTGATTTGTCGAGTATCTCTGCCATTGGACAAGGAGGTGCACCGGTGCCGCCTGATTCCATAGCAACAATCGAAGCTGAGTTCGCCGGCAAAGTAAGCGCAAGTAACGGCTACGGGTTAACCGAGACAACAGCAGCAGTGATCGGAAATAGTGGTGCTGCATATTTTGCCAAGAAGGACAGCGTTGGACTCCCGTATGTAGGTACACAGATTCGTATAGCAGCCGAAGATGGGACAGAGGTTCCGCAAGGCGACATTGGCGAAGTATGGGTCTATGGCCCGAACAATGTGCGCGGCTATTGGAACAAACCTGAAGAAACGAAGAAGGCATTTACCGACGGGTGGTTCCACACTGGTGATGCGGGCTACATCGATGCCGACGGCTTTATATATGTCGTTGACCGCATCAAGGACATGGTGTTGCGTGGGGGAGAGAATGTCTACTGCGTTGAAGTGGAAACTGTTCTGTTTGAACACGAAGCAATCCGTGATTGTGCAGTGATTGGATTACCACACGACAAGTTGGGCGAAGAAGTAGCAGCGGTTCTTGTCGCCGCCAATGGATTCGGGGCCGATCATGATTCTGCAATCCTTGAGTTTTTGAAAACGCGACTCGCTTTGTTCAAAGTGCCGAGCAAAGTGTTCTGGCATCACGAAGAGTTGCCTCGCAACGCAACAGGAAAAGTTTTGAAAAAAGATTTACGTGACGAATACGCGGCACGCAATAATTTCTAGGAATGATCGGTTATAGATAATCCGAAAATTGTTTTGTGAGGGAAGAATGTTCGCCACACAACAATAAAGGCTAAGTACACGGGCCCCACGAGAATGATTTGGCGAGCCCACTGTGGACCGTTCGGGTATTGAGCTGACAATAAAATGAATGCACCAAAGTAGATAACAGTTGCGGTGTACGTGGCTGGTCGAAGAGCCTGTACACGCACAAGGTGTGGGAACTTGACCATCGTCAATTGGGCGACACAGAACAAGAGGCAAATAATTGCCGAATATCTTTGACTGGTGCCCAAAAGAATGAATGTAGGAATCACGATGTTCCACATTGCGGGAAAGCCGTTGAACCATACATCTTCAGTTTCTTGGTCTGTACGAGCAAACCACAATGCGCTTGTCATCAAGATAAGACCAGAGATTGTCATGGTCAGGCGCGGCTCTACAACGTCCATGCGGATAAGGAGCACAGTCGGCACAACAACGCACGTGACGTAATCAATTACCAGGTCAAGGACATGGCCATCAATATGGGGCGCGTGAAGGCTGACGTCGAATTTGCGGGCAATCGGGCCGTCTATGCCGTCAAGAATCTGGCACACAATGAGCCACAGAAGGGCAGCGCGGATATAGCCGTCAATAACCGACTGCAGTGCGATGAGGCCGGCCAAAGCTCCGCTGGCCGTAAGAACGTGAATGCTGAACCCAGTCCTACGTTGGGATTGGGTGGTTTCTGTATTGGGCACCCTGTCAGCCTACGGCGCACGCCCTCTACGCTTGATTTATGGGTACGCGCAGGGCACAGATTGAGCGGGGCTGGATACTGGTGTCCATCGCGTACGGCGGTCTACGAGCGGCATTGGTATGGAAGTTTCTTCGCACATATGGCGTGAACCCTTATATTTTCGGCGTTATTGAGTTCGTTTCAGCTGCCATTTATGGAAAATCGAGTGCCAAAGTGGTTGGTGCAGTGATTGATGGGGCATGGAATCGGCTCCGGCCATGGTTGCCGGTCGCTGTTTTGTCCTATTTTGCGCCCGATGCGTATGTGTTTATCAGTGCCGGGCGGCTCCCTGGCGACATGTTGGCGATACTAATTTCGGTGGTCTGCGTGACTGTGGTCCTTACCGGGGTGGGGATGATGGCCCAGGTCCGTCGTGGTCGCCGGGCGACACCAGGCGTCAAGTAGGCCAGATAGGCCAGATTGACCCCAGCAACTACTTGCGCACTACAAGCGAGAATTGATCACATTGACGCTCAAAATAGTGACAACCCCCAGAAATTCATCTAGTGTTACAGAAGTCACATAATGACATGTGCAAAATTCAAGGGGTAATTGAATGAAAGAAATCAGTAGGACTAGCCGCTCACGCAGAGCCAGAGTCATGGGAGTTGCATTAACTGCTGTTCTCTTGGGCACTGCTATTTCAAGTAGTGCTTCGGCCGCCAATCGCGCGCCATCAGCACAAAAGTATGGCGGCGAACTAACAGTGGCCATGGACGCCACAATTTCAGGGTTTTGTTTCGCAAACGCTCTCAGCGGAGGCCCGTTAGGCGCCACGAGAACCGTTTACGAATCGCTTGTTGAGAGAGACAATAAGGGCAACTTTGTTCCGTATCTCGCACAGAGTTTCACTATGTCAGCTGATGCAAAGTATTGGACCATTGCTCTTCGTGCAGGAATTAAGTACTCCAATGGAGAAGAATTCAACGCTGCAAACGTCAAGCAGAATATCGATATTGGTCGTGGTTTCATCACTTCCTATCCATCCACAGGTATTGGTGTTAACGCCAACATCTTGGCTGTTGATGTAATAGACAACCTCACGGTGAAGGTCACTCTGGATCGTCCTGATACCGGCTTCCTTGGCTTGATGTACCGCGCAGGACGTTATGTCATGCGTGCCCCTGCACAAATAGTGACAGGAAATAAAGAGTGCTCAACCAAGGGTATTGGAACAGGGCCATTCATGATTTCTAGTTTCTCAGCTGATGAATTGGTCGCAGTGAAGAATCCTAACTATTGGCGCAAAGATGCCTCAGGTGGCAGCTTGCCGTACCTTGACAAAATTACGTTCATCAACGTGAAGGAAGCATCGCAGCGTGCAGCAGCAGTCCGTAAGGGTTCTGTAGATGCCGCATTCTTTACAACCGGAGATGCAACCTTTATTAAGGACCTTGAAGGTCGTAAGAAGGACGTTAAGGAATTTAAGGGTCCAATCACGGGTTGGGGTCAATGGATGCCGAACGTCGGTAAGGCCAACTCACCGTTCAAGTTTCAGAACTGCCGTTTGGCTGCTGCGTTTGCAGTGGACTGGAACAATTACAACATCGTCCGATTGAAGGGTAAGGGAATGTACAACGGCTCAATCGTTGGAAAAACGAACCCGATGTACACTCTCGATGGTGCAACAAGTTACAACGTGGCGAAAGCAAAGGAATTTGTTGCTAAGTGCAATACAGACCTTGGCGCTGCAGGCCCGTTCAAACTCACCTTGTACGCAGATACCAGTACTCAATCACAGAACAATGTGAAGTTCGTTGCTAAGTACCTGACAGACGCTGGCATTTTGTTGAATAACACTTTGGTAGCTGAATCGGCCATCTTGATTGCCAGCATCTACCGCGGTGGAGGCAACTTGTACGATTTCGCAGAAGGAACTCCTGCCGAAGGTGACGCTGTGGGATATGTCATCCCATTCTTTATCAGTAAGGCTTTCAACTCAACATCTACGAACCCAATTAAGGACACTGCGTACGGTAAGGGTTACAACACCGTTATTGCACTTGGTGCTCATGGCGACGAGCAAGTTGATCGCTTAATCTATGCCGCCCAGGCGGATACTAACCCAGCAAGTGCAAAGCTGAAGTGGGCAGCAGCGTCCGCATACCTGATGTCGATGGGTTACACCATTCCATCTGTGCATGCCGGCTCGTTCGTGTTCACAAACAATAAGAGCAAGCTTGTAGGTGTCGGAACTCTGAAGAACCCTGATGGTTCTACTCCTGCAGTGACCGAAACTAAAGGCTTCGAATGGACTGGAGTCTCGAGAGGCTAAGCCCTGACAGACAAAAAATCCTGAAAAGGGGGAAGGTGACCAATTGGTCGCCTTCCCTCTTTTTTTAATGTGAGATTAATGAAAGAGTAAGCGATGAGTTGCTAGCTACTCGGGCCAATAGGCGTCGCGCAGGATTCGTTTCTTCAGTTTTCCGTGAGCTTCGCGAGGAAGTGCCTCGTGAAAATCAACACTGCGAGGACATTTGAAACTTGCAAGTCGTTCGCGGCTCCAGGCGATTAATTCATCCGACGTCAGAGATGCACCAACTTCAAGTTCGACTGCAGCCTTGACTTGTTGTCCGAATTCAGAATCTGGAATTCCGAACACTGCAACATCACGAATTGAAGGGTGTTGGCTAAGAACGCTTTCAATTTCAGCGGGGTACACATTGACGCCGCCATTTAATATGAGGTCGACGCGACGATCGACCAGGTACATGAATCCATCAGAGTCGAGATACCCCAGATCTCCTACCGTAAAGCGCCCATCGGGTAATTGTGCTGCTTTCGTCTTGGCTTCATCACCGTGATACTGCGGTGCGCCATCGGCGCGTTTGAAATACAGTGTTCCGATTTTCATGGCTGGAAGATCGTTGCCGTTGTCATCGACGACGGAAACACTCAGGTTGGGTGCAGGGCGACCAACAGTGCCAGGGCGTTGCATCCATTCGGTGCTTGTGCATACGACGGGCCCCGTGCCTTCTGAACTGCCGTAGAACTCTGTGATGATAGGACCCAGCATGTCAATGAGGCGTTGCTTGGCCCAACCAGGGCATGGCGCAGCGGTGTGTGCAATCCATTGCAGACTAGAAAGATCTCGAGAAGTAAAATGGTTGTCGTCAAGCTTTGCGAGTCTCACGATGAGTGTGGGCACTAACGGTGCACTTGTCACCCGGTACTGCTCAATGCTGTCGAGGAAATCATCAACGTCAAACCGTTCCTTCAGAACAATGGTGTGGTTGCGCGCAAGGGCCGCACCCAAGACACCGGCGCCAAAGGCGTGGTACAGGGGTGTGGTTATAAGGGCAACTCCCGATGCAGGCATGCCGACATAATTGCCCCACGTGGAGATGCCCTTTGCCCATGATGTGATTGGTGCACCCGAATCAGGCCGTGTCACGCCTTTTGAGGCACCTGTCGTGCCACCTGTGTATGTCAGTGCTGACCCTGAGGTGGTGTTCGGGTGGTCCGTGTCTGGTTGAGCATCGCGCCATGCGGTGTATTGAGGGCCAAGGACGATGACGCGATCTGGGTCGATACCGACGAGTCCTGCTGCCTCTTTGCCGACCTCTGCATGATCAGGGTCTACTACTAGGGCGGTAGCGCCGCTATTGATCAGTAGGTATTCGAGTTCAGGTACTGTCAGGTGCCAGTTCAAGGGCACGTAGCGAGTTCCGGCGAGAGTGTTGCCGAGAAACAATTCGGGCCACTCGATACGGTTGTGGGAGAGCAATGCCCACCGATCACCCGTATTAAGTCCCCATGCGGACAATGCGTGAGCAATCTTGCGAGCATGCGATTCAAGTTGTGTCCATGACAATTCTTGGCCATCGCAGATGACGGCAATCGCATCCGGAGAGAGGATTGTCGCCTGAATAATGTTTGTCACGGCGTCACTATAGAACAGGTTTCGGGTGCCATTGTCGTGCTCAAAAACGCCTACGGTAGAAGGAATGAAAGTTGCTTTAACCATTGTTGATCACCTTCGTCGGGCCGAGCAGGTGTACGGAGACAGAATTGCAGTCATCGATGAGACGGACCAACCTGCAGCTTCATGGGGGACATTGACCTACAAGGAAGTAGCGCGTCGTGCTCGAGCACAAGCAGCAGCACTGGATGCATTGGGAGTGCCACAAGGTGCCCGAGTGGCAATAGTCAGCCAGAACTCTGCTCGTCTACTGACTGCATTCTTTGGTGTTAGTGGGTACGGACGAGTTCTCGTGCCGATTAACTTTCGTTTGGTTGCAGAGGAAGTGTCGTACATTATTTCTCATTGTGGTGCTGAAGTCTTGATTATTGATCCAGAGCTGGAAGATGCACTGAAGGACGTAACAGCCAAACACAAGTTTGTGATTGGTGCAGAATCAGACAAGGTGTTGTACAAATACGACATTGAGCCGAATCCATGGATTGCCGATGAAGATGTCACGGCAACCATCAACTACACAAGTGGAACCACGGCGCGCCCGAAGGGTGTGCAACTGACGCATAGAAATCTGTGGGTTAATGCGGCGATTTTCGGTTGGCAATTGGGAATTAATGACAGAGATGTTTACTTGCACACTCTTCCTCAGTTTCACGCAAATGGTTGGGGGATTGTCTTCTCTGTTACTGCAATGGGCGGAAAACACATCATCTTGCGCAAGGTTGATGGTGCCGAGATCTTGCGACGTATTGAACAACACGGAGTCACTTTGTTAAGCGGTGCGCCCGCCGTTGCCAATATGGTTCTCGATGCGGCGGTGGTGCCCGGTGCCAATACCTCACGTGATCAGGTGCGCATGGTTGTGGCTGGCGCGCCACCGCCAACAAAGACAATCGAAAAGATTGAGACTGAACTCGGATGGGAATTCATACAGATCTATGGTCTGACCGAGACATCGCCACTGTTGACCATGAACCGCACGCGTAGTGAATGGGACTCTTTGACTGCTGCCGAGCGAGCAGCAAAGCTCAGCGCAGCCGGCGCACCAACGCTCGGTGTTGAAATGCGCATAGATGCAGAGGGTGAAGTGTTGTCACGGGGCAGCGTTGTTATGGCGGGATATTGGGAACAGCCAATAGAGACATCGTCTGCAATTGTCGATGGCTGGTTTCATACTGGTGATGGCGGGTCTATGGGCGAATATGGCTTCATCACCATCGCTGACCGCAAGAAGGATGTAATTATTTCGGGTGGGGAAAACGTGTCGTCAATCGAAGTGGAAGATGCGATTTTCTCCCATGCAGAGGTCTCTGAGGTCGCTGTTATCGGCGTACCAGATGAAAAGTGGGGAGAAGCAGTGATGGCGCTCGTTGTCAAGACGCCGGGTTCTGCTTTGACTGAAGACGAACTGATTTCGTATGTCAAAACAAAACTTGCCGGTTATAAATGTCCGAAGCGAATTGAGTTTCGTTCCGAACTTGCCCGAACGACAACAGGAAAGCTTCAGAAATTCAAATTGCGTGCGCCATACTGGGAAGGCCGCGATCGCCAAGTTAATTAGCTCGCATCTGTTTCGTTAAACAGTTATTTTGCTAGTTCAGAGCGATGGGAATTGAATACGTAGTTCTCGCTTCAGAGCTTTTCCTGAAGCATTTCGTGGGATGACATCAATAAAGCGAATGCCACCTGGCATTTTGAAGCGTGCCAATTTTCCATCGCAGTGCGCAATGATGTCAGATTCTGTGACGGTTGCATCTTTTTTCACGATGACAGCAAGACCTGTTTCGCCCCATTTCTCCGATGGGACTCCGATGACAGCGACATCTGCGACACCTGGGTGACCGAGAATGATGTTTTCAACCTCGGCTGGGTACACATTTTCTCCGCCAGAAATAATCATGTCTTTGAGTCGGTCTTGAATCCAGATGAAT
>JAPKZY010000005.1 GCA_026393535.1 Actinomycetota bacterium
GACGAACGAGCACCACATTTGCCCCTAAATACGCCAAGCGTGTGACAACTTCTTTTGCCACGGATGCGCTCGCAAATGGAATATCAATCATTACGGCGACATTGGCGGTGGTCACGGTCAACGCGCTTGGCACAACACTTGCCATCACCATCAGTACTTCGCCACCATCAAGTCCGTATAAATCAACGTGGTTGGGATTACGAACTGCATCTGTAAACAATGTTGAGGAGAATTGCCATACGTCAATTTCCCCCTTCAAAAGTGCACTCACAAAAGCTGCTGTCGATGTATAAACACTCGTATCCAGTGGTGAAATTGATGACGTTGATCCGCTGACTTCTGCAGAGGGAGTCGCAACTCCAGCGCGGGCAATGGAATTCCATAATGCTCTCACTTGAGGCAAGCGTGCAGACTCGGGCGTTCCGGTTTGAGATGATGCAAGCCCCGCTGCCAAAAGGTCTGGCGTCGCTGTTGATGAACCAGATTCAAGAACAACAATTGCTGCACCATCAGCACCTGTATCGGTAACAGGCTGTTGCAACACAACAGGCTGTGTACCAACAGTTGCCAACACCACCCCAAATTCAGTAGCCGTCATATCGTCAGCAAAATCAACGGTGATGTTCAGGAGGTTCTCAACATCAGTCTTTAGCGCTTGCAGTCCACCAGTTGTGTAGGAATCTGCAACACGTCGTGGCTGTTCTGTCTTTGCAACATCAGCCATTGAACCAACAGGAATGGAGACGATTGTTCCACCTTTTCCTTCTGGCGTGACGGCAAGTAACGCAAGTGATGCAACTTCATTACGCGAATTGATAACAGCAAGCATCTCAACTACCGACGACGGAATGTCTATCGTGCCTCGACTATCAATACTGTTGCCACCCGATGCATGAAGCAGTGAGTTTGTCCCAAGAAATAAACCACTAGGTAGCGCAATGATAGACAACCCAGATGTCACCATGGCAGCGATCATGCGCCGACGCCGACGTGCAGGAATCGCGGTCATTGATTTCCTACGTACAAAGAATGATCACGAATGATTGTTACGACGGATGACGATGTCATTGCGTCGATTGACTCGCCACGTGCGACTGCCTCACGAAGGGCACTACTTGATACATCGACAGGATTCATCGTCACGTTTAACACTCGTGCATCACGAAGAAACCCTGGGGCCGTATTGGTGGTTTCGTCGCGATTCACTATGACGATCGTAGAGAGCCCGACTACGTCAGAGGCACGATGCCAGGTCTCTAAGCGCTCCGCCGTGTCGGCCCCCACTATGAGAAAAATCTCGGTGTCTGGCTGGTCGGAAAGGATTTCTTCCAGAGTGTCGACCGTAAATGTTGGACCACCCCGACGAATTTCTCGGTCATCAGCCCGCAACCCGGATATTCCTTGAACAAGGGCATCGGTCATGTCCCACCGCACCTGTGCCGCCGTCACCTGACGGTCTCCCACTTTTTGCCACGGCTCGTTTGCCACCATCAGAACTATTTCATCAAGCCCCACTTGGGTTTGCGCGGCCAAAGCTGCGGCACGATGACCCAGGTGCGGCGGATCAAAGGTCCCTCCGAGGATGCCCAATCGGCGAGGCACAGTAGTAGTCACGTGCCGAGTGTAGAAGGAATTAGGTACTAGTTGCCTGCGGAGAAAAAAATATTGCTCTGGCTCTAGCAAACACCGCCCACTGCTGGTAATGTCTCCAATTCCCCCCGACTAGGAGCCCCTCCTTGTTGGTCTCATGTGCCCGATATCACGGAACACATGGGAACAAGCCCTACGAAGACACGGTTGAACACTGCATCATGAATGACTCCATTGGTCTCTATCTAAACGACATCGGCAAAGTTGCCCTTCTTACTGCTGAAGACGAGCGCGAGCTCTCTAAGGCCATCGAAGCTGGCCGCGATGCCGCAACACGCCTTGAAGCTGGCGAGCGCGGAGCCGCCCTTCGCCGTGACCTGCGTAATGCAGCCACAGCAAAGGATCGTTTCATCCGTTCGAACCTGCGCCTTGTGGTCTCCATCGCACGTCGTTATCCATTGCCACAGGGCATGGACCTTCTTGACCTCATTCAAGAAGGAAACCTTGGTCTTGAGCACGCAGTTGACAAGTTCGACTGGCGCCGTGGTTTCAAGTTCTCCACTTATGCAACTTTCTGGATCCGTCAGGCCATCGGTCGCGCACTTGACCAAAAGGCAAGCCTCATCCGTATTCCTGGTGATCGTTCCGCCAGCCTTCGTGCAGCATTGCGCCAGGCCTCAGGCGACGGCGAGACTCTCGATGCCGGCAACGCCGAACTTCACCGCCTCACCACTCCTGTCTCTCTCGATAAGACCGTGGGCGACGACGGCGATGCAACTCTTGGTGACCTCATGGCTAACGGCCAAGGAACTCCTGAAGATGCCGTCATGGCAATGGTTGACACCGAACTTCTCGACGAACTTCTTGGCACGCTCGATGATCGCGCCCGCTATGCCGTTGAAGCCCGCTTTGGACTTCTCGATGGTGAGCGCAAGAGCTTCCGCGAAGTGGGAGAAGACTTGGGCGTTACAGCCGAAGCTGCTCGTCGCCTCGTGAGCCGTGCTGTTGAAGGCTTGCGTGATGATGCCGAGCGCATCCTCGCAGTCTGACAGTAATCACTTATTTAATTCCCATTGCGCTGACCCCTCATTTGGCGCAAGGCTAGGAAACTATGGCTCGTAGCTGGACACCTTCTTCATGGCAATCATGTGTTGCCGAACAACAGCCTGAATGGCCCGATGATGCAGCGCGCGAACGCGCCCTTGCACAAATTTCTGGCTTCCCACCGTTGGTGTTTGCTGGTGAGGCTCGTTCATTGCAGGCATCACTTGCCCAAGTTGCTGCAGGTAATGCATTCCTGTTGCAAGCAGGCGACTGCGCTGAAAGTTTTGAAGAGTTTTCCGCAAACAACATTCGTGAAAAATTACGCGTCATCTTGCAGATGGCAGTTGTACTCACCTACTCAATGGGAGTTCCTGTTGTAAAAGTTGGCCGCATGGCTGGCCAGTTTGCAAAACCACGCTCATCGCCGTTTGAAAAAATTGGTGACCTTGAATTGCCATCGTTCCGCGGACACATTGTCAATGACGTGCACCCGAACGCTGAAGCTCGAATCCCCGATCCGCAACGAATGGTGCAGGCGTACCATCAATCGGCAAGCACACTGAACCTTCTTCGTGCTTTCACTAAGGGCGGATTTGCAGACCTGAATCGGGTGAACGCATGGACACAAGAATTCGTCGCTTCAAGCCCAGAGGGCCAGCGCTACGTTGCCCTGTCTGCAGAAATTGAGCGCGCACTTGATTTCATGCGTGCGTGTGGCATTGATACAGAGAACTACTCATCACTGCACGAAGTAGATGTCTACACAAGCCACGAAGCGTTGTTGCTTGGCTACGAAGAGGCACTTACTCGCCAAGATTCTCTTACTGGCCAGTGGTACGACTGTTCTGCACATATGTTGTGGATCGGCGAACGCACCCGTCAGCTAGATGGCGCTCACGTTGAATTCCTTCGCGGCGTTGGCAACCCCATTGGTTGCAAGGTTGGCCCCACCACTTCTCCCGAATTTGTTCTTGAATTGTGCGAAGAACTGAACCCAGCCCAAGTCCCTGGTCGTCTCACACTGATTAGTCGAATGTGTGCAGACAAAGTAGAAGATTCATTGCGTCCATTGCTACATGCAGTGCGTGAT
>JAPKZY010000035.1 GCA_026393535.1 Actinomycetota bacterium
GACGAGAATCGGCCGCGATAACGCGGTACTGAGGTTGTTTGGTCTTGCCAACTCGTGTTAGGCGCAATTTCACTGCCATGGTGCGATTTTCTCCTGAAAGGACCCAGTTCGGGACTAGGTAAGGCTAGCGGTGCAAAGCCCTCCTCCAACGGAATCGTTACTTTGAAAAAGGAGGAAATTGGCCGGGTCCACCAGCGCCTGGCATGCCGGGAAACCCACCAGGGCCACCAGCGCCACCGAACATGTCTCCTAGCTCGCGCATGGCTTGGCGGGTGCTGACCTTGTTCTTTCCCTTGCCCTGCTTGCCTTGTGGCTTTGCGAGGCCGCCCATCTTCTTCATCATCTTTTGCATTTCGGTGAACTGCTTGATGAGTTTGTTGACGTCAGCAACCTGCGTGCCACTGCCAGTGGCAATACGAGTCCGTCGGCTGCCGTTAATAATTTCTGGCGACTGGCGCTCGTGTGGGGTCATTGAACGAATAATTGCCTCGGTGAGTTTGACCTGATCGTCGCCGATCTGGGCGTCCTTCATTTCCTTCGGCATGCCGGGAAGCATTCCCATAATTCCGGACAACGGACCCATTTTTTTCAGTTGCTGTAACTGCTCGAGAAAATCTTCCAGCGTGAACTGCCCTTCGAGCATGCGGGCTGCAGTTTCTTCTGCCTTGTCTGCTTCAAAAACTTTTTCTGCTTGCTCAATAAGTGTGAGTACGTCACCCATGCCAAGAATTCGGCCGGCCATTCGGTCTGGATGAAACTGTTCAAACGCATCAATGCGCTCGCCTGTTGCGGCAAATGCAATGGGTTTTCCGATGACAGTCTTTACGGACAACGCAGCACCACCGCGCGCATCGCCATCAAGTTTGCTGAGAATAACTCCGTCGATCGCGAGGCGCTCATCAAATGTTTTAGCAACACTGACAGCGTCTTGACCTGTCATCGCATCAACAACGAGGAATGTGTATTTCGGAATGATGGCACGGGAAATGTCAGCAACTTGCTGCATCATTTCTTCATCGATTGCTAAACGACCAGCGGTGTCAACAATAAGAATGTCTTTGCCAAGTCGTCGCGCTTCTTCAAGACCACGACGCGCAGTGTTTACTGGGTCGCCTGGTTCTGAGAACACCGGCACACCAACTTGAGCACCGAGCGTGCGTAACTGATCAACAGCTGCAGGTCGTTGTAAGTCGGCACCTACAAGAAGTGGCTGGCGGCCTTGTGATTTGAACCAACGCGCCAACTTCGCAGCACTGGTGGTTTTACCCGAACCTTGTAGACCCGCCATAAGAATGACCGTGGGCGGAACACTGCTGTAGGCAATCTTGAGAGTTTCCCCACCAAGCATTGCCACCAGTTCGGCATTAACAATTTTGATGATTTGCTGGCTCGGGTCAAGCGCTTCAGAAACTGTGATGCCAATTGTTTGTTCGCGAATTCGCGCAACGACATCACGCACGACCCCAACATTGACGTCAGCTTCTAAAAGTGCAGTACGAATTTCAGCAAGAACTTCATCAACATCAGCCTCGGTAAGACGACCTTTGCCCCGAAGACGCTTTGCTATTCCTTGTAACCGGTCGCCTAACGAATCAAACATGCGGTGTTCAGGTTATCGGCGCTATAGCTCTGAAAAAGAGCGTCAACCAACGACAACGGCAGTAACGGAGCCCGCGACAATTGTGAGATTGACCCGATTGGTCTCGAAATCTGTGGTCAGCATGAATGCTTCCCCATCGCGCATTGCGACACGTACTTGCCAACCCAACTCAGCGGCGACTTTTTGAGCTTCTGCCTCTGTGAGACCAATCAATTTTTTTGCCGATGCATTATCGAGTGCCACCACAGCGATTGTTGGAGTCACTGCTGGTCCTGGAACAGTGCCCGGCGAACCTCCAGATGACCCAACACCAGATGAACCAGGATCAACCTGAACAGGGGTCGGAACAGGGTCCGCACCATCAGTCACTTCACTGTCTCCATATGAAAGATATTTATCTTCAATTGCTAGAACAGTGCCCACATCACCATCAGCGTTGGTGAAGGTGTACGCAGGCAACAAAATGCTCGAGTTATTTGTCAACGTTGTTTGCATAAGCGCTAAGCGCACTCCGGTAATGGGCACCGTGATCGCAACAGGGGTCAAACCATCAGTGACAGGTGAGGACACTGCCATTTCGATAGCGGAGCGTGCGGTGGGACCCACCAATCCGTATCGCAATTGACTCAACCGTTTCACAGCATCTTTCGGCGCCACCAATGGATACGACCCGGCATCTTTCAGTTCAACCAATGGACCTGATGCGTATGTAATTTTCGCATCGGCGCCAAATGAGAAATACAACGAGATATTGCTTGAGAGCTCCCCTGCCATCAAAGTGCCAACAACATCAGTCGACCACTCCGATTTTGTTGCCGTGAGTGAATACTTCTTGACACGCAAACTGGCATCTTTGAGCAATTGCGTTACGCGCGCAATAGCAGTTGCTTCGTCTGGCAGATTTGCCGGTGAGGTTGTAGTTGCTACTGAACCTGTTGAATAATTCCACCATGCGCTAGAGGTATCAACGAACAACCGCAGTCCCGCTCCTGTCTTGTCATCGAGCCCGATAGAGAAATTATTGGTATTTTCTTTCACTAAATCACCTGTCAACCCGAATAACACAGCCAACTTTTTAAGTGAGCCTTTGTTTTCTTTGAGAGGGTTCACGGTCCACGCCGTTGCGGATTCACCGAGATCTGGCAGGTCATTAAGCACTGAATAGGAAACATCTTGTGCATACGCCAACTTTGCATCTTCTGCATTTTGCGAAGAAGACGGATTAGCGCGATTCGAGCCTGACTTCACTTGTGATGACTTCAACGACAGCACGAGCGGATCAGTTGTTCCACATGCCGCAAACATGAGAGCCGACGTAGCAACAACTGCGACTGTAGAGAGAAAACGACGATGCAACATAAATACCTTTTGGTTCGTCTCCATTTTACAGACATTGACACCGCGAATACGGCAGCTTGCGGCCCCGACTATTCGAACAGGGCTGATACAAACTCAGATGGGTCAAACGCAATCAAATCGACTGCAGTTTCTCCGAGGCCAACTAGTTTCACTGGAATTCCCAGTTCAGTTTCAATGGCAAACACAATGCCACCCTTGGCTGAACCATCGAGTTTGGTCAGAACAATTCCGGTGACATCCGTAGCCGCCGCAAATTCACGAGCTTGCGCGAGACCATTTTGACCCGTGGTTGCATCGATGACCAATAGAACTTCGTTCACAACGCCTTCAGCCTTGTCAGCAACTCGTCGTACCTTCTTTAGTTCTTCCATCAGGTTTGACTTATTCTGCAAACGACCGGCAGTGTCGCCAAGTACTAATTGAATTCCCTTTGCTGCAGCACTTTGAATTCCATCGAAAATGACCGACGCAGGGTCTCCCCCTTCAGCGCCGCGCACAAATGCGGCGCCAGAACGTTCCGCCCACACCTGCAACTGTTCTGCTGCCGCTGCGCGAAACGTATCGCCAGCCGCCATCAGAACCGTGGTGCCTTGTGCGGCCTGTGCTGTTGCAATTTTTCCGATTGTCGTGGTTTTACCGACACCATTGACCCCAACAAATAGCCAAACATTTGGTGAACCAACAGCATCAAGATGCAACGACCGATCAGAGGTAGCTAATTGAGCTGTCATGCCATCACGTAACGCAGCAATCACTCCGTCTGGTGACCGCAATGAACCATCCTTTACGGCATCACGTAACGGATCTAGCAATCGAGTCGCTAACCCAATGCCAATATCGGCAAGCAACAATGTTTCTTCTAATTCATCCCATGTCGCAGCATCAATGCTGCGCCCGCGGATGGACTGAAATGCCGAGGCGAACAAGGAACGTGTACGCCCTGCTTTTTCGCGGACGCTTGGCGCAACAGTTACTTCCGCAACAACAACTTCAGGGACAATGACATCGACTGCTTCTTTGGTCGGCTCAACTGTCGCAGGCGCGAACTCGCGAGGGCGCTTACTGCGACTGCGAATGACAACAAGAATTCCAATTCCTGCACCGCTAGCACCGAGAGCAATTGCAATGTTTGCTGAAGCCGAGGCGAGCATCTGTGTTCCTAGCGCGTCAATGCGTCAGTGGAACGTTCAGTGATGACCTTTGATGAGCCACCTGGCTGCATAGAGACACCCATGAGGCAGTCGGCTGCTTCCATGGTGCGCTTTTGGTGACTGACAATGATGAGCTGAGCATCACGACGGAATTCACTGACGAGACCAAGGAACCTGTGCAAGTTGACATCGTCGAGAGCGGCCTCAACTTCATCCATTACATAGAACGGAGAAGGACGGCTGCGGAAGACAGCAAATAGATATGCGAGAGCAGTAAGCGAACGCTCTCCACCTGACAACAATGACAACTTCTTAAAGGTCTTGCCGGGTGGTTGTGCTTCCACTTCAATACCTGTGTTCAACATGTCATCAGGATTTGTAAGTACCAACTTGCCCTTACCGCCAGGGAACAACAACGCAAAAAGGTTCGTGAAGTTCACGCTGACATCAGCAAACGCTTCAGCAAATACAGATTGAATTTCAACATCGACAGCGGCGATTATCTGGGCAAGTTCTCGTCGCGATGACCGAACGTCGTTCAGTTGCTCTTCAAGGAACTGGTGACGCTCTTGCAGTTCAGTGAACTCTTGCAGTGCAAGAGGGTTGATTGGGCCCATGAGTCGAATGTCTCGTTCAAGGACACGGGCGCGATCTGCATGGGTGACACCTTCAATGACTTCTGGCATTGGTGCAGCCTCAGCAGCTTCTGGCTCTACTTCAAGATCACGACGAATCATTTCAACAGCAGCTTCTAAGCGCATACGAGCTTCTGCTTCTTCAACATCAACCCGGCGAACGCGCTCACGCAGTTCTTCAAGTTGCCGCTCTGCTTCGTGGCGTCCACGGCGTGCGTTATCAAGGCGAGTTGCGACAGCGCGCACTTCGTCACTTTGACGACGACGCATCTCGTGCAATTCAGCAAGCCGTGCTTCCGTTGACGCTCTGTGAGTTTCAACAAGGCCGGACAGCAACCCAACCGCAACAAGCGCTGCTTCGATTTTCTGACGACGAGTACCGGCCTCTAGGCGAGCAGCGGTGTCCACTTCAAGACGTCGCTCGGTATCGCTTGCGCGTTGCTTCAGGAATTGTTCACGCTCACGCAAGCCGCCGACTCGAACATCAAGGTCTTTGCGGCGCAGCACTAGGTGTGCTGATTTAGCATCAATGGTGGCACGCTCTTCTGTCTGAGCACGCGCGGCTGCAACTTCTGCGGCTTCTGATTCTTCAAGACCGGGCAGAATTGCTTCCAGTTCCAAAACGCGCTGTTGATATTGCGTCAGGCGTGCGCGTGTCTCATTTGTGGCATCGCGAGTGATCTGTTGTTCGGCCGCATTGGCACGCCGATCATTGATGGCCGTAGTCAATTTGTCTGAGGCACTTTCAACCACAACCAATTGACGATCAATTTGTGTTTGAAGTTGTGTTCCTTCCTGGCGAGCTGCAACGAGACGAGTCTTTGCAGATTCCACTTCGCCAGCAAGTCGAGCAAGATCAGCGACTGCTGATTCAACTTCAATACGGGTGCGATCAATGACTTCTTGAGAACCAAGATCGTCAGCAGCACCGAGACGCCAACCTGATGGAGACAAACGGTCACCACGACGAGTGACAACAGTGGCAGAGGATGAATTTTCTACAACTGCAATTGCTGAATCTAAATCATCAGCACAACCAATATGCGACAGGAGAGAATCGAGCAATGCGGCCAAGGCGGCAGGCGCACCAGATGCTGGTCGAACATGTGAGCGAACTGATTGAACGCCAGAAGGCAACGCGGTTGACGCATTTTGACTAATTCCGAGGGCAAGAACTGCACCATTGTGATCAACACCCTGTAGTGCTTCAATTGCTCGGCGAGCAGATGACGAGTCAGATACAACAATTGCGGCAAGTGCTTCACCAAGTGACGCTTTCACCGCTGCATCCCAGCCAGCATCGACGTCAAGAAGATCTACCAGCGCACCGACTACTCCGGAAACATTGGCTAGATGTTCAGCACCGATGCGCGCCCGGGATGAAGCGACCGCTTCTTCCAAAGCTTCTAGTTTTGCGGAGGCACGCGCACTGCGACGTTCTGCTGAAGCGCGAGCTACTTGTGCTTCGTCTCCCAGCAGCTCAATTTGTTCACGTGTCTCTGTGACATCAACTAACTGAGCCCGCAATGAGCCCACTTCAGTTTCGGCATCAGCTAATTCAGACTGCAAACCCTCAATACCGACTGCAACATCTGCATCGTGTGCAACTAATTGCTCGGTACGAGCCTGCATCTTCTGGGCTTCGCCAGCACCTTGTTCCACGGTGTTGCGCAAAGTGCGAAGCTCGCCACGAACCTCCGCTGCAGCGTTTGATGCTTCATTGCTTTGCACCATGTGGAAGAGACCTTGTTCGGTGCGTTCACGCTCGAATGTTTCTTCTTCTACTTGCAACGAATCATTTTCTTGCATGGCAATAGCAAGACTGCGCTCAACGTCAATCAATTCTTCACGCATTTGTGCTGCATCGGCTTCGAGTGCTGCCACAACATCATCTGCGATGAGTTGACCCTGATCGCGTTCCATGGAACGTCGGCGTTCTGCAATCACTGCGGCTAGTCCACGTGCGCGTTCACGCAACTGTTCGACACGCATCAATTCGTCGTTGACGCCCGATTCGCCGCGTGCAGACAAATCTGCCTCCGCTGCCAATACTTCTGTGTCTAGTGCGGCCAGTTTCTGTCGAATTTCTTTTTCGCCCGAGTCACCAGCAAGTTTTTCGCCCGCAAGAGCAGTGAGTCGAGCACGCAACGACGCAACTTCGCGGCCTGACAAGAACAAACGTAAAGCACGAAGCTCACCGACAATTTCTCCGTGACGACGAGCAGCTTCTGCTTGACGCTCTAGTGGGCGCAGTTGGCGACGCACTTCACGAATGAGATCTTGTACACGCAACAAGTTGACTTCAGTTGCCTCTAGACGACGCTCGGCCTTTTCTTTGCGCTTGCGATACTTCAGAATGCCTGCAGCTTCTTCAATAATGGCGCGACGGTCTTCTGCGCGAGCAGTAAGTACCGCATCAATTTGGCCCTGACTGATAATGACGTGCTGTTGACGCCCTACACCTGCATCAGACAAAAGTTCCTGCACATCGAGCAACCGGCATTCAACGCCATTGATGGAATATTCACTGTCACCGTTGCGGAACAATGTTCGCGACACACTGATTTCAGAAAAATCAAGAGGCAACAGGCCAGCAGAGTTATCAAGTGTGAGTGTTACCTCAGCACGACCAAGTGCTGCACGCTTGTTTGTGCCACTAAAGATGACATCTTCCATCTTTTGGCTTCGCACAGAACTAGGTGCTTGCGCGCCCAATACCCACGCAATGGCATCGACAACATTCGACTTGCCCGAACCGTTTGGACCGACCACAACGGTGACACCTGGCTCCATTTCAAGGACGGTGGAATCGGCAAAGGACTTGAAGCCCTTGAGGGTGAGAGATTTAAGGAACACGGCGATACCAACAGTAATAGACAGGCACCGTGTTCGGGGAATGGCACTCTATTTTTGACAGCGCGGGCAATATGCCGTCGACCTGCCTGCTGCCACGACTCGGACAATGTCGGCTTTTCCACAGGTCACGCATCTCTTTCCATCTCGTCCGTAGACACGATGTTCTGCCTGAAATGATCCGGTTTTGCCTTCAATATCCACATACTGGGAATCATCAAGAGTTGACCCCCCTGCCGCAATTGCATCTGTCAATACCTCAGAGATGAATTGCGCAAGGCGACGAACCTGTGGCGTAGTTAGTGAGTCCGCGGTGCGATTCCACCTCAGACCAGCGCGATGCAAAATCTCGTCAGCGTAGATATTGCCAATTCCGGCGACCACATGCTGACTGAGAAGGAGTGGTTTTATGGCTCCGCGTTTTCCCTTCAGGCGATCCGCCAGAACAGTGCTGTCGAAATGCTCACAGATGGGATCAACGCCAAGCCTGATGAGTTCAGGCAACACTTGTGCCGTGTGTACCGGGTCGAACACCACGACTTCGCCGAAGGTACGAGGGTCAACGAACCACATTTCGTCACTTACGCCATCTCTCGCAGACAATGACAACACCACATGGGTGTGAGCAGGACGCTTTGTGCCAACCGGTTCCACCAATACGCGTCCACTCATGCGTAAATGGATCATCATCTCTTCGCCGGAATCAAGATCGCACAATAAATATTTGCCACGACGACGCGCAGAAGTGATTGTTACTCCTGTTAAACCGTGAATGACGGCCTCACGACCAACGCGACGTACTGATCGGTCACGGCCAACTTCTACTGAAGTGATTTTTCGACCGACGACTTTGGCTTCAATCCCCCGCCGAACGGTTTCAACTTCTGGCAGTTCAGGCATTGTGCTGTTCGACGAGAGCGTCGTATGCACCCACGGCGGCAATTTGTTCGGCTGCTTTTTTTGTTCGTCCACTACCTGAGCCATAGGCACGACCGTCGACATAGAGAACCGCAGTAAACACACGCTCATGATCGGGGCCTTCACCCTCTACCTCATATGTGGGAATACCGATTGATAAACGAGCACACAACTCTTGAAGGCGAGTCTTTGCATCAAACATCTCGAGATGCGGATTTGCTTCTTCTACGGAATCAGCAAGTAACCGCTTCACCATTTCATGTGCAGCTGGTGCTCCTCCATCGAGATACACAGCACCGATTAGGGCTTCCAAAGCATCGGCCAGAATGGAGGACTTGTCACGACCGCCTGCTGCATCCTCGCCTTTGCCAAGCAATAAGAATTCACCAATTCCTAATTGCCGTGCAATATCTGCCAGCGCATGCATGTTGACCACACTGCGCCGCAGATCTGTCAGTTTGCCTTCCGGCATGTCAGCAAGACGATGAAACGCCACATCAGCAATGACCCATCCAAGAACAGCATCTCCGAGAAATTCGAAACGCTCATTTGTGACTGGGTCGCTATTTTCGGCCTGCCATGAACGGTGAATCAGTGCCTGGCGCAGCAATGCGGGGTTATGAAATACATATCCGATTCGTGAGGCACACTCCGAAAGAGTTGAGTTCTCCACATCCGACATTGGGGCTAGTTATTTACCAAGCGCGAGCACGATGTAGTTCACCGCGTCAGCAACAGTGAGAAGACCGGACAAATCATCGTCTTCAAATTGAAAGTTCGGAATGATGTCTGAGAATTCTTGCTCAAGTGAATCAACAAGTTCGATAAGCGCGATGGAGTCAGCACCGAGGTCATCTGCAAGAGTCTGTGTTTCGGAGATGTCAGCGCCTGAAATCTCGAGAATCTCTGCCAAGTTGCGACAAACAGTTGCAAAAATTTCGTTGCGTTCAATAGTTGCCATCGAATGTCTCCTTCAGTGGGTGCTTACTGAGCAAGGGTACTTGAGATTGCAACACGAATCGCCTCGACCATGCCGGTCTCGACCATCTCTTGTGCGCATTTGATGCCATTCACCATGGCGCGTGCACTACTGGACCCGTGCGAAATGATGCACACACCATCAACACCGAGCAATATTGCTCCGCCATATGTATCTGGGTCGAGAGTTTCATACAACGGAAGCAGTGCAGGCATCAGTGTGTTTGCTGCATCTGCATATTCAGGTTGACCAAAGGCAGTAAAGAGCGCCTTCACGACTGTGCGCAAACTGCCTTCAAGAGTTTTGAGAACAACATTTCCCGTGAAGCCGTCAGTGACAACAACGTCAACAACGCCGGTCATGAGATCGCGGCCTTCAACGTTTCCGATGAAATTGATTCCGGGTGCTACCTTCAACAACTCATACGTTTCTTTGCGCAAGGTGTCGCCTTTGCCGGGCTCTTCACCAATCGACAACAAACCAACACGCGGATTTTCGACTCCGAAGCGACGTTGTGAGTACACAGAACCCATTAGTGCAAACTGCACGAGCCATTCAGGTTGAACTTCAGCATTTGCGCCGGCATCAAGCAGAACAGTGGGGTGACCACCAGGAACTGGCACTGGAGTTGCGATAGCTGGACGAGCAACACCTGAGATGCGACCCATGCGCAGTAACGCGCTTGCCATGGTTGCACCCGTATTGCCGGCCGAGATCATGGCGCTGGCTTTACCGTCACGCACGGCTTCAGCAGCTCGGACAAGTGTGGAGTCACGCTTACGACGCACTGATTGAGCAGGGTCGTCATCCATTTCGATGACTTCGCTTGCGACAAGTAACGCAAGGTCGCCCGTTCCTTCTAGGCCTTCTGGGCCAACGAGGAGAACAGGAATACCGAGGGCAGCTGCTTCAAGTGCTCCAGCAAGAATTGCTGAGGGAGCATTGTCGCCACCCATCGCGTCAACTGCGATTGGCAACATGTGTATTAACTGTTCTTTTAGTCGACAGCGATTGCCACGCGGCCTTTGTACCATCCGCATGCACCACACACTGTGTGGGGCAGCTTGACAGCACTGCAACGTGGGCAGGTACTACGCGAAGGTGCATCGAGGCGCCAGTTTGAGGCGCGACGCATACGAGTCTTCGACTTCGACATTTTTCTCTTGGGAACGGCCACCGTGGTCTCCCTTGTTAGCGGCAAATGCCCTGTTGGGGGCTTCGTAATGATAGCCCGACAACGCCGAAAACTTACGGGGCGTCGTCAGGAAATACGCCCTTGAGGTTTTCGAGGGCCGACCAACGGGGGTCAGCGGCAGAAGTTACGCATCCGCATTGGGTCTCAGAAAGGTCTGCTCCGCAATGGGGGCAGAACCCTGGGCAGTCCTCGCGACACAGGGGCGACAACGGCACTGCTAGCAAGAGGCCCTCTCTCACCATGGGGAGGAGGTTGATCTGGTCATTCTCAATTTCATATGCATCGGGGTCATAGGTCCCCTTCTGATACATCTCATCGAGATGAACACTCATTCGTTCGACAAGCGGCGCAAGACACCGTCGACAGACACCAGCCCACGTGGCGTGAGCAGTTCCGGAAACATGGATGCCGGTAGACAATGATTCAAGATGAACTGAAATGTCAACGGGCGTGTCAACGATCCGCGAGTCGCCGAATTCGAAATCGAGCACAGCAACTGCGACATCAATGTCCTTCGTTGTTCCGGGACGACGCAGTAGTTCGACTGCATTAACAATCAGTGGCTTAGCCAAGGTGGTGCCTATCTAGAGATCGTCTTGGTTGAAGAAATCGGCAACATCTTGTTGCTCGATTGGTTCTTCAGACTCTGACGGTGGTGGTTCTGAACCAATCGACAAACGATTACGACCATTGGCAACAGTCTTTGACAAACGATCGAGAAGAATTTCAAAACTTCCGAGACG